>JBBAAT010000015.1:0-18367 GCA_041658145.1 Bacteroidales bacterium
CACCACAGAAGTAAAAGAGAAAAAGCGCTTACCAGATCGGAGTTAACACAAATTGATGGAGTCGGTGAAAAAACATTGCAGGCGTTATTAAAAAAATTCAAGTCTGTTAATAATATAAAAAAAGCTACACTTGAGGAATTGCAGAAGATTGTTGGGAAAGCGAAGGGAAAAATTGTGTTTGAATATTTCAATTCGTTAAAGAAAAGTAATCATTATTGACATTTTGATATCTCTGAAAACTCAATCAAAACGTCATTGCGAGGGCTTTTCGCCCGAAGCAATCTGCATTAACAAAGAGATTGCTTCACTCCACTACGTTACGTTCGCAATGACGATTATATACAAACACTAATTCCATTAATTTTCCTATTTTTGTTTTGATTAAAATCCTTCTATGGAGAACTTCATTTTATACAATCCAACCAAATTACATTTCGGGAAAGATATCATATCTGATCTCGGGAAAACCATTGCCACCTTTGGGAACAAAGTCTTACTGGTTTATGGAAAAAATTCCATCAAAGAAAACGGGATTTACAATTTGGTAAAAACACAACTGAAAAGCATTAACGCGGAAGTTTTTGAATATGGCGGCATCAAATCAAATCCGGTTGTTGAAGATGTTGACTATGCAGCGAGGCTTGGAAGAAATAATAATGTTGATGTGGTTCTTGCTGTTGGCGGCGGAAGTGTAATTGATTCTGCAAAAATCATTTCCATCAGCATTCCTGTTTCGCACAGTGCATGGGACTTTTACAGCGGACTGAAAAAGCCTTCTAAAGCAATTCCTCTTGTTGCAGTGCTGACGCTTGCTGCAACAGGTACTGAAATGAATCCTTATGCTGTTTTGCAAAACCATAAGACCAAACAAAAACTAGGTTGGGGAAATCAATTATGTTATCCGAAACATTCTTTTCTCGACCCGCAATTCACCGTATCTGTCCCAAGAAATTACACAACTTATGGAATAGCAGACCTGGTGACTCATTGCCTTGAAGCATATTTTGGAAAAGGCGATGCTTCCCTGTCCGATCGGATAGTTATTTCTATTATCAAAGAGGCTATGGATTACGGGCCTGCCCTTTTACAGGATTTAAAAAATTATGAACTGCGTGAAAAGATCATGTATGCTGCAACCCTTGCATTGAACGGAAT
Organism: Bacteroidales bacterium; assembly: GCA_041658145.1. Taxonomy (GTDB): domain Bacteria; phylum Bacteroidota; class Bacteroidia; order Bacteroidales; family CG2-30-32-10; genus JBBAAT01. Next base: position 1,156 of record JBBAAT010000015.1, read on the forward strand.
TACAATGGCAGGAAGAACAGGCGGCGACTGGGGTGTACACGATATAGGCCATGTCCTTTCACTTTTATATGACATTCCGCATGGCGCTTCTCTCACCATTGCTTATCCTGCGTGGATGAAGATCATGAAAGACCGCATTCCTGAAAGAATCTCAAATCTTGGTAAAGAGTTATTTGATGTTGATACATATAGTGAAACCATCATAAGGTTCGAAGAGTTCTTCAGACAGATTGAATGTCCTGTACGGCTTGAAGACGTTGGCATTACCATACAAAACAGGGAACAGATCTTTGATACGTTGGCGCTAAACAAGGCTAGCGGGATGAATCACAAACTTAGCACCGATGATCTTAAAGTCATTCTTGATCTGATGTATACTGAAAGAAATTAGGTTTGAGGTTTTAAGTCATGGCGGTTGGTTTGGTTTTTAGTTAATGGGATATGGTTTTCCCGCCTACCGGCAAGGCAGGCTGAGCGTTTGAGTTTGCAAGGATATTGAGCGAAGTCGAACTTAGCGAAGCGATCTCATGAACACCTTAAAAAATAGATAATTTGTGAGTAAATATTGCAAACTCGTTTAGCCGAAGTATATAAGGAAATTTATTTCGGAGCAATCGCTACAACCCTGCACATTGAGGATTCCAGCTCTATTCCTCTGAGCGGAAACAATCCAATCCAAACTCTTTTATTATTTACCTGATCTATTTCACCGCCAATGTTTTCGGCATGTACAAGCCCTTTTGGAAATAATTTAATATGCATTACCTGGTAATATTCCTTAGGAGGGAATAATTCATCCCATTTTTTACCATAAGTTGCAATTATTTTTTCTTCGGCTTCTTTAAAACGTTTAGGGTGCCAGTCGCGGATAATAGTATTCATCGGGTGGTCGGCGCTACCGCAGTCAACGCCTATCCATTTAATTTTCATTTTTAAAGCCCATTTATGAAATTCGGGGCTGGGACCGGGATGATTCACAAAATAACGTACTTCGTCCGATTCAGGCTGATCCCATGCATATTTGTGATAACCTGTATTAATAATCAGTATATCTCTTTCTTTTATTTCGGCTTTATTCATAAGCATTTCGGGAGTATAGAGGTCGTAATCGCCTACCTGATCGGATATGTCAACAACCACACCGGGACCATACCAGAAATCGAGCGGAGTGTCGCCAATTGTGCGACCACTTGAATGGAAATGAATTTCACCATCTATATGCGTGCCCACGTGGTTGCTGGTTGTGATGATCTGCCCGTTAGCGCCCTGTCCCATGTGTGCACCCGCAAGCCTTTTAAAATATTGTATTCCAAGAGGCATATAACTCGGCCATGGCGGAGTATGAATACTTAAGCGTTGTGTAAGGTCATAAACTTTTACTTCGTTCATTACGTTAAAAAATTCTTCGATTTTCATTTTTAAATCTCCTGATATTTATGTTTAATATTATGGGCGCTTCTGAAAACCTCATCGTCATTGCGAATCCCGCACATGCGGGAAGGAACGAAATGGGAAGCAATCTTATGCCGTGTGCTTCAATATTGAGATTGCTTCGGTCGTACCTTCCTCGCAATGACGTTCTAATTTTGTTTTTAGAGATGCCCTTATTTTAATGTTTCAACAAATCCTTCAAAAGCCTTTATAAACGGTTCTATTGGAGCGCTTAATACCCCTGCTCCAACTTGTCCTACTCCAGGGTTTTTATGTGCGACACCTGTATCAATAAAGGGTGTTAACGATTTTTCTATTACTTTAATTACATCTATACCCGTAGGTGTGCCGCGAAAATTCAGATACGGTATCTGATAAACATTATTTTCCACAGCAGTAATTTCATACATCTGCAATGTATAATTTATTGCATCTTTTGCTGAACCACCCACAAACTGAACAATTGCAGGAGCAGCAGCAATGGCAAATCCACCCAGACCGCCTGTCTCGGTAATAGCGCTATCGCCTATATCGGGGTTAGCGTCATCTTTTGAAAAGCCAGGGAAATACAAGGCATCCGGAACAGGCGCAGGCCCTGTGAACCATTGGTTTCCGGTTCCGGAAAGTTGCACCCCGAAATCCGTTCCATTACGCGCCATCACAACAGCCACGCTGCTATACTTTATGTTTCGTGCAGCATCCAGAACGGCTTTGGATGCAGGCATTGAAAGGTTAAGAAAAAAGTGGTCGTTGCCATTGATAAATTCCAACACCTTTGCAGCATCTTCAAAATTATCAGTTGTCCGCATGATAGCAGGAGCAATAGTTCTGAAGAATAAAGAAGTACCCGCCCTGTTACGGTTATGCACTTCATCGCCCATGTGAAGCGCCTGGGCAATCATATTTTTTAAATTGATACTTCCGGTTTTATCAACAGCTTTTTTCAATGCAGGATAAAGAACTTTCTCCATCCACTTCAGGCGCGTAATCACATCTTCTCCAAAAGCCCCGTAACGCAGCACTTTCCCAAGTCCTTCGTTCAGGGTGCAATATGCAAAGTTGCCAAAGGTCTCGTTTTTTATAATAAAAACAGGCATGGATGGCGAAATAATGCCCGCCATAGGCCCGACTGCTGAATGCTCGTGGCAGGGCGCGTATTCAATTTCTCCTGAAGATGCTATTTTTTCAGCCTCTGTAATATCTTTTGCAATTCCCTCATAGATCAATGCTCCCATAATAGCGCCTTTTGTAGGACCACACATCCTGTCATAAGTTATGGGCGGACCTGAATGTAATATCAGGTTTTTTTTCATTCCGGGAATAACATTCAGAGCAATATCAAGACCTGTAAGTACAGGCATTCCCTTAAGAATGATATCAGTTGCTTTACGGTTAGCGTATGCAATTTCCCCTGATTTGCTTTCGATGATATTAAAATATTTCGGATCCACATTTACGGGTGGCTTCCAGTCTATCTGAACAGTTGGAACTCCACTATGCTTAAGGTTTTCGGCAAAGGAGGATAAACCTGTGTTGATCACTTTTAATTCTTTGCCAAATAATTCGTTGATTGACATTTTTTTTTAGTTTTTAAGAGTTGATAAAATTAATAAAATGTTCAATTAATTATTTTGCAAAGTCTTAATGATATAAGCCGCCATTTTGCTTGCAGCGGCATTCGATCGCATCACCAATGCGCCTGCATTTTCAAGCTCTTCCTTCATATAAATCCTGTTCTGCGGATCATTATCGGTTCCGGTAATGGAACAAATAATAGTGATATCCGGATTTATTTTTAAAGCTTTTTTAATAGCAGGAACAAGCTCTTCAGCGGGATTCAGGTTAGAGCCATAACCCAGAACAACATCAAGTAATATCACTGCAACTTCAGAGTCGGCAGCTTCTTCCACTATCTTTTTGTTCCGGAGTGTGTAGTCGATCATGGGATGAGGACGACCAACGGTGAATTCATCTTCGCCAAGATCAATCACACAATTCTGTTGACTTTTCCATGAATCCGAAAATTGATAATCTTTATTGAGAGGAGTATTGCTGTAAACAAACCCTATCGTATCCTTGAAAATAAGCTGAGCTTCATCGCACAATGTTCCGCCACTGAATAGCCCGCGAAGATATTTTTGCTTTTTATTTTTAGAATAACCGGATGCCAGAGCTTTGATCTCTTCTTCCGTTTTACGCAGATCAGTTTTTATACTTTTAATATCCTTGCCTTTGGAAAGTGCCGCAGCAATTAAACCGGTTTCTTCGAGCGTGGATGCAGGTATCGCTCCGGCTTCTTTGATTTTTTCATCATTTCCACCGATCATAATAGAGACAACAGGTTTCTTAATATTTTTTATTTCATTGCATATTTTTTCAAGAACATCGTCATGCGGAGGCTTTGAAACAAGAACAATCACTGAGGTTTCTTTGTCGTTGTTGAGCGCCTGCAACGCCCGGATAAACATGATACCGCCAATTTCTTTTTTTACATCCCTTCCACCTGTGCCGATTGCCTGTGATATGCCGGCGCCTTCGTTCGAAATCACACAACTTACTTCCTGTAGTCCTGTGCCCGAAGCCGCTACTATTCCGATATTCCCGCGGTTCACTACGTTGGCAAATGCCAGAGGAGTACCATTAATAATAGCTGTACCGCAATCAGGACCCATTACTAATAATCCCTTGGATGCCGCATAGCGCTTTAATTCCAACTCGTCCTCAATACTTACATTATCGGAAAAGATCATTACATGTAAGCCGTTTTTTAATGCTTTCATGGCTTCGCGGCTTGCGTATTTTCCTGCAACTGAGATTAGTGAAAGATTTGCGCCGGGTAAAATTTTAATGGCGCTGTCAAGACTTTTAGGAGAGAAATCTTTTGCATCGTCGTTTTTACTTCTTATTTTTTTGAACAGGCTGTCAAGATTTCCTAAAACGCCATCAATAATCTTTTCATTTTCCGCTTTTATACATACAAACAGGTCGTTGTCGGTAGTATCGCTGAAATCGGGTATAAGCAAACCGGAAGTTTCCAAAATAGATTTGTTTTCTTTGGTTCCCATAACAACAGCAGAATCTGTTACTCCTTCTGTTTTGTTTATTTCTTTCGATAACAGCATCAGCGTCACAGAATCGAAATATTCGCCTTTTATTATTTTTCCTTTGACTATTAACATATTTTTAAAAAATTAAAATTAACGTGAGTTTTGGATTAAACTGATTGAAAACAAAGTTAATAAAGTAATTAGGTTTCGTGAAATTTTGTGTTTTTGTGTTTTAGTGGCAGTATATTTTTTGCCACAAAATCACTAAATCACAAAACCCCACTAAAATCAAACAATATAAAATGAAAATGCTATTATTATAAACCAAATTTTATTAATGAAATCCAAAACTCACGTTAAATTAGAATGACAAAAAGACAATGGTAAATAAAAATCCCGTTAACATATCAGCGCCGGATGTTTCGCCGGTTTGTAATAAACGAAGGGTGTTATATTTTAATAAGTCATCATCGTTTTCAGAAAGGGAATATATCAGGTTTTTAAATACTTCATTAAATCGTCCTTTACCTGCAAAAGAAATCGCATTCTTCGAAATAATATTTTCTGTTTGGGCAGCAAGACTGATATTGTTTCTTAATTCTGCAAGGTTTTGTTTTCCTGATATTATTTGAAGAATATACAAGGCATTCAACATACCTGCAATAAAATCGTCGCCGCTGGGTGTAAGTCCGAAGCCACAGCCACGCAGTATTTCAACACCTTTGATGATCTCTCCGTTTTTTATTTTTTCAACGGCAGAATTAACTTTATTCAGAAAGTTTTTTTCGAAAGATGTGCGGAAATTATTTTTTCTCGGATTATCAAAAACAAAAGCCATGCTAAGCGGGGCGGCATGTCCGGCAAGGAGAGGCAGTAATTTATTTATGTTTTTCAAAAAAAAAATTTGATTGATTTTTCCTTCTTCAATGCCTGAATTATAACATAGACTTTTTTGCAGGTCATAATTGTTTAAGCCGCAAATCAATTCATCTTTGTTCAACCGGATTTTTTCACAGGAAAAGGCTGTTATATCTGAAACCACAATATTCACAGGTCCATTGCTGATTTCCTTGGTAACAAGGGTGAGCAGCTTATCGTTGTTGGAAAAATTAATAGCTTTTGTGAAACCCGAATGAAAACGATAGGTTCCGGGTAAAATAGAATCACCGACAGAAAAAATATTTATCATAAAAAAATAGTAACTACTCAGCACCATCAAATACAATGGAACGCAGATGACGCTGATGATTATGATTTGCACTGATTTTATCCGCGATTATCAGTTGAATCAGTGTTATCCCCGCCAGAACGACTCTGTCGGGCTGGTGTGTTCTATTAAATATATTCCAACTCTTGATTCGCATTTATCATAAAAAAATAAAAAAGTCCTGTTTATTCACAAGACTTATGACGTTTGATTTGTAGCCCCGACAGGAATCCCTGCCTGACTGCGTCACGCAGCAGGGAACCTGTATTTAAAGTTTAGGAAACTTCCGTCTGGTTTTTTTGTAGCCTCACTAGGAATCGAACCTAGATTTAAAGTTTAGGAAACTTCCGTTCTATCCGTTGAACTATGAGGCCAAATATCAAAGCACAAATATAGGTATAAATTTTAAAAAGTTTAGGAACTTTTGCTGCCAGTCAGGGCAATTTATTATTTTTGTTCTTACTTGTTTGGAAAGCGGGTTTAAATCCGCACTCCGCAAGCACACGCCAGTTTGCCACAATTATTTTTACAAGGTATGGAACGATTAGATAAAATAATTCTGAATTTAAAATTAAAACCCCATCCCGAAGGAGGATTTTTTAGGGAAACTTATAGAAGTGTCGGGGATATAAAACAAGATAGCCTTGGTTCCAAATATAAGGGAAAAAGAAACTATTCCACTTGTATCTATTTCTTATTGACATCTGAAGTATTTTCCGCTTTTCATAGAATCCGCCAGGACGAAATATGGCATTTTTACGATGGCTCTCCAATCAGCCTTCACATTATAACTCCAGGTGGAGAATACTCGAATACGGTAATTGGTCGTGATATTGATCAGGGACAAATTCCTCAGTTTATTGTGCCTGGCGGATCCTGGTTTGCAGCAACAGTGATAAATAAAAATGATTATTCATTGGTTGGTTGTACCGTATCTCCAGGCTTTGATTTCCTTGATTTTAAACTCCCTGTCCGCAACGATTTAATAATCAAATTTCCACAACACAAAAAGATAATAACTAAATTAACAAAAGGCTAGTTGAACAATGAACTACCTTACCGTTGAAAATCTTTCTAAAACTTATGGCGAAAAATTGCTTTTCGAAAATATCACTTTTGGCATCGACAAAGGTCAGAAAGTGGCGCTGATAGCCAGAAACGGTACCGGAAAAACCACACTGATAAACATAATTACCGGAAGCGAAATTCCGGATAACGGTGCCGTGATTATGCGTAACGATATCCGCATTTCGCATTTGCCTCAAAACCCGTTTTTTCATGAAAATCTATCGGTGATTGATACTATCTTAAATTCTGATAATGAATTTATTCTGGCAATAAAAAACTACGAAGCCATCCTCGATGAAATTCATATTCAAAATCAAAACAATACATGGAATCAATCTGAATTAAATAAAAAACTCGAGCATGCCATTCATAAAATGGATAGTTTGAATGCCTGGGATTTTGAAAGCCGTATAAAAGAAGTGCTGTCGCGGCTTAAAATTTCCAACATCAACCAGCCGGTTTTCGAATTGTCGGGTGGTCAGCGTAAGCGATTGGCGCTGGCAAAAGTCCTTATCGAAGATACCGACCTGATGATACTTGATGAACCCACTAATCATCTTGATATTGAAATGATCGAATGGCTGGAGGAATATCTCGATAAACAAAATCTCAGCATCATTCTGGTTTCTCACGACCGGTACTTTCTGGATAATGTATGTAACGAGATCATGGAACTGGGAACCGGCAACATGTTTCGATACAAAGGCAATTATTCGTATTATCTCGAAAAAAGGCAGGAACGTCTCGACAATGAGAAGATTGAACTGGAACGAGCCCGCAATCTGTACCGCAAAGAACTCGACTGGATGCGGCGTATGCCGCAGGCCCGTACCACAAAATCCAAAGCGCGCATAGAGGCATTTTACGAACTTCAGGAAAAAGCCGGAAAAAGCCTTGATGCTGACAATTTGAATTTGCAGGCAAACGAAACCAGGATTGGAGGCAAAATACTGGAAATGCATAATGTCTCAAAATCATTTGGCGATTTTATTGCCGTTGATGATTTTACATACACCTTTAAAAAAGGCGAACGTATTGGTGTTTGTGGTAAAAACGGCGTTGGCAAAACAACTTTTATTAACCTGATTAATGGAAGCCTGAGGCAGGATAAAGGTAAAATTTCGGTAGGTCAGACCATTGTTTTCGGATGTTTTTCGCAGGAGCCTTTTCAACTCAAAGAAGATAAAAGAGTGCTTGATGCGGTAAAAGATGTGGCTGAATGTGTAAAATTGGGTAAAATGGAATTGTCGGCATCGCAATTTCTGAATCATTTCGGTTTCTCGCATAGTGTGCAATACAACAATGTTTCAATGCTGAGCGGGGGCGAACGTCGCCGGCTTCAACTGCTGATGGTGCTGATAAAAAATCCGAATTTTTTAATTTTGGATGAACCGACCAACGATCTGGATATTCAAACCCTGAATGCGGTAGAAGATTTTCTGAACGATTTTAAAGGTTGTTTGCTGATCATTTCGCACGATCGTTATTTTCTGGATAATCTTACCGACCATCTTTTTGTATTTGAAGGCGAAGGAAAAATAAAAGATTTTCCGGGCAATTATACCGAATATGCATTAAGTAAAAAGAAAGCCGGAGCGCGGCAGAAAAAAACCAAAAAACCGAAAAAAGAAAACAACATGCCGGACTCCGAAACCCGCCGCAAGCCTACCTACAAAGAAACCCGCGAGTTTGAAAATCTGGAAACCGAAATAGGCCGGTTAGAATCTGAAAAAAAAATCATCCTCGAAAAAATAAATAATGGCGAAGGCGGTCCCGAAGATTTTTCGAACTATGCCATACGTTACGCCGAAATAGAAAAGCTGTTGGAAGAAAAATCAAACCGCTGGCTCGAACTGGCAGATTTGTTTGAAGGTTAAAAACCGCAACAAACTTATCAGGGCTGAAGTCCTTATTTACGTGCGGGTTTCATTAACCACAACCTTTGGTAGCTGAGCGCCGTGCCTGCCGGCAGGCAGGTAGTCGAAGCTAAGGTCGTGGTTATGCAAGCACTCTATACACAAGAACTTTAGTCCTGCCCCTCGCGAACGCGCAATACGTCATTGCGAGGGTAGCACCCGATACGTCATTGCGAGGGCGTATCCGCCCGAAGCAATCTTATTATTGATATTATGCAAACCCGCCCCAAGTAATGAGGTTAATAAGTTTTTTTAATTGTTAATAAGAAGCTTTTCAGATAACCCATATTTAGCGTAAATTTGCATGAGTTGAATTGATATTGGACTTTAAAATTTGTTTATGGAAAATCAAGAAAATATTTTTTTGATTTCAGTTGAATGGGTTCAACAGGAAGCAGAAGAAATAATAAAAAGAAGATTAAGCTATGAAGAGCTTTCATCGGTAAAGAAAGGTATTGAATCAGGGCTCCTTTTTGGTATTGATATTGTGTTTAGAGCAGCTATAACAGATGCTGTAAGGATTTCAAATGGGAACTGTAACAAATCATTCGTTATCGGTAAGACTTAATAAAAAAGCATATAAACGATAAAATCATTAAATTTGTCAAATGATTAATTCGGTAGAAATATTTTCAAGCGAGAGACAAAAATTGTTTGAACGATTTGCGGACAGACTGGAAACAGCATATAACCTGAACAGAAAAAAATAGCAGTCAGCAAATGGGTAATTATGGACGAACCGAAGTCAGCAAATGCGTTTACTTATGGCAAAAAAATAATAACAAATCAACTTCGAAAAATTGAAATAAAAATAAATGAAGTGCAGATAAAAGGAAAAGAGAAAAAGCCGAAAGCAAAAGTCATTTCAAAGAATGGCTATGTAAATAAGGTAAAAGAAAAAAAAGTTGCTGAACATTTGGTGGCTTATGAAGTGAATGGAAATAACGTCAAAGCCGTTTCAAAATATTTAGAGATTGGGTTTGAAAAAACTTGTCAATGTGAGGGGAACAAAATAAATTGTCTGACAGCAAAGGATTGGTTAAAATCACAAATCGGAGTTTGGCAATTCTATTATGAAACCCGTGATATAAGAGATAAAAATCTTCATCCTGCAACTTTTCCAATTTCGTTATCAAAAAAAATTATTGAACTTTTTACTCATGAAGGCGAACTTGTTTTAGACCCTTTTGTTGGAAGCGGAACTACTCTGGCTGCGGCTCAAGACCTAAACAGAAATGCGGTTGGCGTTGACCTGCAAGAAAAATATATTGAATTATGTAAATCCAGGCTCACCAATCAAAATATTTTCAACAACTCTAAACAACTTGCAATACTTGATGACTCAAGAAATATAAAAAACTACTTAGACAAGAAATCCGTAAGTTTAATCTGGACTTCACCTCCTTACGCAAATCTTCTAAACAGAGAAAGAAAAAACAAATCCCGCAGAGACAGGAATAATAAGCAACTTGGAAAAGTTGAGCAATATTCTCAAGACGATAGAGATTTAGGAACTTACGATATAGATAAATGGGCAGTTGCAATGGGTGACATATATGAAGATTTGCTCCCACTCTTAAAAGAAAAAGGACATTGTGTAATTAATATTCCTGATATGTGGTGGGAGAACCAACGAATTACTTTGCATATTGCATTGGTGCTGGAACTTCGTAAAAGAGGGTATGAATTAAGAAATACAATAATTTGGGATAGAACAAATATTGTAAATAATATTGGAATTTTTGGATGGCCGAGTAATTATATTACAATGGGAACTACTTTTGAATATTTATTGGATTTCTGGAAACCACCACAGCAAAAATAATAACACTTTTTACAGATGAAATTTTTTACAAAAGAACAGTTGATTGAGGAACTCAAAAAACTGAAAGGATTAGGTTGGATTAAAAATGCAAGACCAGGAAATGTCGGTGGTGTAGGTAATACTGTTGAAGATATTTTAGGCATTGTTGAAAATAATCTGCCAATTCCAAATGCGTCTGAATGGGAGTTGAAATGCCAAAGAGCCAATTCTTCTTCATTGACAACATTGTTTCACATGGAGCCATCGCCAAGAGCAATGAAATTTGTTCCTCAAATCCTTTTACTAAAATATGGATGGCAATACAAAGAAGCCGGAAAGAAATATCCTGAAAACGAAATGAGTTTCAGGCAAACCATAAGCGGAGCGAGCAGAAGCGACAGGGGTTTTAAAGTTGTTATTGACAGACAACAAAGTAAAGTATTGATTTCGTTTGACGCAGAAACAGTAGACATACGACATGCAGAATGGTTAAAATCAGTCAATGACCACATCGGACTTGGTGAACTTAATCCCCAACCCTACTGGGGTTTTGACGACTTATTTCATAAAGCAGGAACAAAACTTATTAATTGTTTTTATTTGCAAGCCCAAGTCAAAAAAGAAAATGAAGAAGAATATTTCTTATATGACAAAATACTCATGCTCCAAAAATTCGGTATTGACAAGTTTTTACAAGCATTAGAAGAAAATAACATACTTGTGGATTTTGATGCAAGAACCGGACACAATCACGGAACAAAGTTTAGATTACGCCAAAATAAGTTACCTAACCTTTACGAAAAAGTGACCGAAATAAAATAATAAAAATGGGGTACAATTAAACATAACTTGGTGCTTGCATAATGCGTTCCGCATCGGGTTCGCATTGTAAGATACAGACGCAGCCAGCAATCTCTTATGATACTAGCGTCGGCAGTTACCCAACACTCCATCACAAAAACTCCCCAAACCCATTCCTGTCTTCAATTATCGCAATGCCTTCAATCTCCACAAGCCAATCGGGACGGCACACAGCGCCTTCAACAAACAGGACAGGAAGAGCGTTTTCCGTTTCATCCGATATGATTTTTCTCACAATATCTTTATCAGACTTGTTTCTCAGGTAAACAATAAAATAAGCGAGGTCGCCGAAACCTGCATTCTGTCCGTGAAGCAAAGCCTTAATATTTTCCAGCGTTTGTAAGGTTTGTTTTGCAATATCGCCTTTATACAGCGTGTTCCCGTTTTTATCAATGCTTGCGGTGCCGGATATAAGTAAATGCGACCTGTCGCCGTAACGTACCCGCGTTCCTCTTTCGAATGTAACGCCATAATTAATGGTGGGGCAAAGGTGGTTGGGCGCTTCCATGCGGATAAGCTGTTCTTTGGTAAGTCCACCGATTGATAAGGCATCCATCATAACAAGAGAATTTTCTTTTAATGGTTTTCCATTGATGCCGGTACTGGCAATATAGCGGGTTTTGCTGTTCAATCCCTGTTCAAGAAAATACTTCTTCCTCGCATCGGTCATTGCAGAATAGTTGCTGTCAATATCATCCACGTATATCCATGTGCGCAGGGTGTTGTCAAGAAGCGTCATATTTTTTTGCCCAAGCGTTTCCGTAAGTGTCTGAAAAACCTGAGTCGTTTGCTGATAAACGTTTGGCGAAGCAGCGCTATAAAAATTGGCTGTCCAGAATAGCTCATAATTCTTCCCTTTTACTGAAATACTGTTCTGCCATGCATTATAATTTTGTTTTTCTTTTTGTAACGCATCGCTTTTACGTATGATGCAGTATGCAAAAAGACTGATGCCTCCGCCAAAAAGAGGAGCCTGCTGAATCACAGATACGGCGCATTCCGTAAATAATGAACCAAACAAAGAGTTTAAAATCCCGTCTTTTCCCGAACTTATATCATCCGTGTAAAAACGAAGAAAAACGATATTCTCCGGGCATAAACCGGTATTAATAAACAACGAAATGAATGATTTATATAAGCCTGTCAGTTCTCCGGAAAACGATGAGTTAACAGAAGAAGCCGCTGTAATAAAATATTCGTCGGTTCCGTTTCCTGAGGAAAAAACAGAATAGTTTATATTTTCATCGTATCTAAAATGTCCGAGCATCAGGTTATTTAGGGGCTGTATATAATGTCGTCATTGCGAACGCCCGCCTGAATGACGCAGTCGGGCAGGGAACGGGCAGGCAGTGAAGCAATCTAATCATTGTGTGCCAATAGATTGCTTCGTCGTTCGCCGCGGCGAACTCCTCGCAATGACGTTTTGTATTGACTTTATAAACAAGCACTATTTAATAGTACTACCAGGCTCAATGCTTTTTGCTGACGCTACAAATACAAGTTCTCCTTTTGCATTTTCCGCCATCAGTATCATACCCTGCGATTTTATTCCTTTAATTGTCCTCGGCTCAAGATTTATAAGAATAGCGACTTCCTGCCCGATAATTTTTTCAGGGTCGTAAAACTCCGCAATGCCCGATACCACTATACGTTTATCTAAACCCGTGTCAATGGTGAGCTTTAAGAGTTTTTGAGTCTTGGCTACTTTCTCAGCAGCAACGATAATCCCTGTACGTATGTCAAGCTTTGCAAAGTCTTCGTAAGAAATGTCAGGTTTTGCAGGGCTTATAGTATTGCTGTTATTTTCTTCGTTTGCTTTTTTTGTTTCCATCAGTTTTTTAATTTGAGCATTTATCGCATCATCTTCAATTTTGTCAAATAATAACTCCGCTTTGCCAAGTTGATGCCCTGCTTTAAGAATATCTATTTTACCCGCATCTGCCCATATTAACTTTCCGGTGTTGAGTATTTTTAAAAGTTTTTCAGCGGTAAAAGGTAAGAAAGGTTCCATCACAATGGTAAGGTTTGCGCAAATCTGTAAGGAAATATTTAGTATGGTTTTTACTCTTTCGGGATCTGTATCATATATCTTCCATGGTTCACTGTCTGCAAGATATTTATTCCCAAGTCGCGCAAAATTCATCACTTCTGATAAAGCTTCCCGAAATCTGTATTGCTCGATACTTCTCGAAATTTTTAAAGGAAAATCAGTAATTTGTTGTAATATTTCTTTATCATAATCGTTAAGCGTTTTCGCTTCGGGAACTTTTCCTTCAAAATATTTATGGGTTAAAACCATTACACGGTTCACAAAATTTCCAAGTATGGCAACAAGTTCACTGTTATTTTTTAACTGAAAATCTTTCCATGTGAAATCATTGTCTTTGGTTTCAGGGGCATTGGCACAAAGCACATAACGCAGTACATCTTGTTTGCCCGGAAAATCCTGCAAATATTCATGCAGCCACACAGCCCAATTGCGTGAAGTAGAAATTTTATCGCCTTCAAGATTCAGAAATTCGTTAGCAGGCACATTATCCGGAAGTATATAAGTTCCTTCTGCATGCAGCATGGCGGGAAAAACAATGCAATGAAAAACGATGTTATCTTTTCCTATAAAGTGAACAAGCTTGGTTTCTTTGTCTTTCCAATATAATTCCCAATTAGATTTAGGATTTAGGATTTGAGATTTAGGATTTGGAATTTGGAATTTGGGAGTTGCTGACTGCCGACTTTTTTCCTCCTCCCATTCTTTAGTTGCTGAAATATAACCTATAGGCGCATCAAACCACACATACAGAACTTTTCCGGCAGCATCTTCCAGTGGAACTTTTACGCCCCAGTTGAGGTCGCGGGTAACGGCGCGGGGCTGTAATCCCCGGTCGAGCCACGATTTACACTGCCCGTAAACATTAGTTTTCCATTCTTTATGCTCTTCTAAAATCCATTGCCTTAACCATGGTTCATACTTATCAAGCGGAAGATACCAGTGTTTGGTTTCTTTCATCACAGGAATATTGCCGCTAAGAACAGATTTCGGGTTGATCAGATCTGTGGCATTTAAAGATGTGCCGCACTTTTCACATTGGTCGCCGTAAGCCTTTTCGTTGTTGCAATGCGGACATGTACCGGTAACATAACGATCTGCAAGGAATTGCTTGTTTTCTTCATCATAAAGTTGTTCGGAAGTTTTAACAATAAATTCACCTTTGTTGTAAAGGGTTTTGAAAAATTCCGAAGCGGTTTCGTGATGGATTTTATCAGAAGTCCGTGAATAAATATCGAATGAAATACCAAAATCTTCAAAAGATTTTTTAATAATGTTATGGTATTTATCAACAATTTGCTGTGGCGATACGCCTTCCTGTTTCGCTTTGATGGTAATGGGAACGCCGTGTTCGTCGGAGCCACCGATAAAAAGAACATCCTTCCTTTTTGAACGAAGGTAACGTACATAAATATCAGCCGGAACATACACTCCCGCAAGGTGCCCTATATGAATAGGCCCGTTCGCATAAGGTAAAGCAGAAGTAACCGTATATCGTTTGAAATTTTTATCAGTTTTCATATAACAATTCTTATAAGCTTTTATAATTTTCTTCCGATAAAGATAGTTTCCTTCATTGGAAGTTTATACCTGTCTATTTCTTCTTTACTCAATTCATTTATGAAGTTACATTCTTCTACTACAAACCCCGAACTTTTTAAACGCTTTGAATAATCCATTCCATATAATCTGACATGGTCTTTTTGCCAAAATTCTCTTTCCCTGTCTTTGGGAGTAATAATATTTGCATCTTCATATGTTTTCTCTCTGTCATAATCTATACATGATTGCAATATCGCATATCCATTCTCTTTGAGAACCCTATGTATCTCGGATAGCGCTTTCATATCGTTATCAACATGTTCCAATACATGATTACAAAATACTATATCAAACTCATTGTTGCCGAACGTCATTTTTTCTAAATTCATTTTTACGTCTGCCAATGGTGATTCAAGGTCTATTGTAACATAAGTCAGATTCTTTTGTTTTTTTAATAGTTTGTGAAAAACCTGCTCAGGAGCAACATGCAAAACCTTATATTCCTTTTCAAAAAAGTCAGTCTTCCTGTTCAGATACAGCCATAATAACCGATGTCGTTCTAAGGAAAGACATTTGGGACATAATGCATTGTTTCTGGGGTTAATTCCATAAGGGAGGAATTTCCTGAATTTATTATTACATATCGGGCAATGTACATTATCTCCTTTTAGAAAAAATGGGAATATTTTAGTAGCCAAAGGGCTAAACTTAATTAGAAATGTTCTCGGGATAAATTTGAGTAAATATTTTATTACCTTTCTCATAATTCGTGTCATCAATTGCCAAAGATATAAAAAGTTACTTATACCGATTGCACATTCAATATAGTCCAATTTATTGTTATTGTTCGGGTTGCCCAAGAATTCCTGCCTGCCGCCAGGCCGGTCTGATATTCCATTTTATACCAAACCAAATCTGGTTTTAGGTTGAAAGATTGAGCAGCTGGTTTGGCTGATGGTCTTTAGTTATTGGTTTTTTCCCCATATACTTTTGACTTTTTACCAAACCAGTTGCCCAACCCATTAACTCAATACCTGAACAGTTACAATTTATTGGACTATTACAGATACCGTATCGGTATTACTTCTGAAAAAACAAAAAAGTCTGACCAAATTTTACTCGGTCAGACTAAAAATATTTTTTTAACGAATTTTCCTAATAATATGTCAAATATCCGCAGCGGCAGAGATGCAAAATATCAAATGTCAAACACAAAATCTATTATTTATACTGAATCTTGGCAAATTTGCAAATGCAAAGATGCTTAGATTCAGTAATACTGAGCGAATGAATTTGTGTTTTTTTTGCAAATTCATTCAGCCGAAGTATAAATCTCTTTTATTTCCGTACTTGAATATATTACCTTACTATCAGCATCTTCTCTGTAATGAATGATGTTTCAGTTTTTAGATTTAGAAAGTAAACTCCGTTTTCAAAATCTGTTGTTGTAACAATAATTCTGTGTTTTCCGGCAGTTTTATTCTCACTAACAAGCAGTGTTTTCTCCCTGCCAAGTATATCGTTAATTTTAATGGTTACCATTTCAGGTTGAGTTATTTCAAATTCAATAGTCGCCTGATTATTGGCGGGATTTGGAATTATTGCCAATGAGTTAGCACCAGGTGTATTCTCTATAACAGATACAAGGAGCTGTGTTTCCGCATCAGGGCTGGTTGCCGAATCTTCTATGTTTCCCACACTGTCACAGGCAATGCTGAAAAACTTATAAGTTTTTCCAAACTCACCGGTGAAAAATGCTGATATATCTGAGGTGTATGACTTCCATGGCTCATAAGCACTATCATTCTCTGAAACATAGATGGTGTAATACCTTAGCCCGCATCCGTCATCTGAACCTGACCATTGCACATTAAAAGTGGTATCATTGATTACGGCACTCAAGGGTTCTACATGACTGGCTGGTTTTATCGTATCCAACGTGTTCAGCCATTCGTTAGTAAGAATAGGAGGATTTAGATCAAAAACAATAACAGCTTTATTTTTAATCTGGGAGCCATGCGTAAGCGACTGCTTTAAGCCAACAGTATAAGAAACACTTCCTTCCCCTTCAGGTGATGTTACATTTGGAGGTAAAAATCCACCCATCGGGTCTTCGGTTAAATCCATCGTAAGCGTATCTAATGAGATAAATTGCCATTTTATTACTCCGGTAATCGTATCTAATAGAGCATTGATACGGACAATAATATCTTTATCAGGTCGCAAATCCACATCTGCTGTAAATTCATTTAAGCCCGCTAAAGGATAGATAACAGTATCGCCGAAAGT
>JBBAAT010000016.1:0-18275 GCA_041658145.1 Bacteroidales bacterium
TATGGCTCATTTTGTCCACAGCCACATTGCCCACTTTTATGCATTAGGTGCTCCCGACTTTGTTGTTGGACCTACTGCTCCAAAAGCCGAAAGAAATGTTCTCGGTGTAATAGGTAAAGTTGGTGTTGAAATAGGAACAGAAGTCATCAAGCAGCGTCGTCTAGCGCAGGAAATACAGGCATTGTTAGGCGGGCACCAGACCCACGTAATGCTGAATATACCCGGTGGAGTAAGAAAAGGACTTAATGAAGAACAACGTAAAGATGTTGAAGCTAAAGCTAAAGGATTTATCGAATTCGCAAAATTCTCGCTAAAAATATTCGAAGATGTTGTTCTTGCCAACAAAACTTATGTCGATATTATTTTGAACGGTCCCTACAAACTGAATCTGTATTCCATGGGATTGGTTGATAATAATAATAAGGTTAATTTCTACGATGGTAAGGTAAGAGTTGTTGATCAGGAAGGTAAAGAACATTGCAAATATTCTCCTGTTGATTATCGTGAATATATTGCAGAACATGTGGAACCATGGACATATCTGAAATTCCCTTACTTGAAAAAAATTGGATGGAAAGGCCTTGTTGAGGGTAAAGATTCCGGCGTCTATCATGCCACTCCGCTTTCAAGATTGAATGCTTCTGATGGAATGGCTACTCCACTTGCCCAGTTAGAATATGATAAAATGTATCAAACATTAGGGGGTAAACCAGTTCATAATACACTTGCTATGCATTGGGCACGTTTGGTGGAATTGCTATATTCAGCAGAACATTGTCTTGAATTAATCCAAGATCCTGAAATTACAAGTACCGATCTTCGCGCGAAATTAGGTGATATACACGGTGAAGGTATTGGTATCGTTGAAGCACAGCGTGGAACATTGACACATCATTATTGGACTGATAAAAAAGGTCTCGTTACAAAAGCAAATATCATTGTAGGCACTACAAATAACAACGCACCAATTTGCATGTCTTTAAAAAAAGCTGCACAAAGCCTAATAAAAAAAGGTGTAGAAGTGGACGATGGAATCTTAAACATGATTGAAATGGCATTCCGCGCCTACGATCCATGCTTCTCCTGTGCAACGCATAGCCTGCCAGGGCAGATGCCTATGATTGTTAATATCAAAAATTCTAACGGAGAATTATTACAATGTATAAAACGGGATTAATTTATTCGTATTATTCAATGATGAAAACGTCAGATAATATATCATTTAAAAATAACAAAAAATAAAATATATGCGAACAGGAGTTTTTTTCTGTCAGGTCGAAGAAGGCAAAAACATTAATATTAATGCTATTGCCAAATATGCAGCAAACTTACCAGGTGTCGAAACTGTTCAGATTCTTGGAATAAAACCTCGCCTTGATGCTAAAGTACTGCATGATCTGATAAAAGCAAATAATCTAAACAGGATCGTAATCGCCGGTGATATGCCGGGTTATTATAAACCTGTTTTTACAAAAGCTATGGCTTTGGCAGGATGCAATACAGATGAAGTAAGGCTTGCTTCTTTTCAGGAGCATGGAGCAAGTGGTGAAATCGCCATGGACCGTGCAAAAGCTACTATTGCTTGTGCAAATATGGCTGTCCCTTTTTCATTGGTAGCTGTCGCTTCAGGGAACCCCGTCAACAATGCCACACTGGTAATCGGTGCAGGGATTGCAGGAATACAAGCCTCTCTTGAAATTGCCAATGCGGATAAACACGTTTATCTTGTTGAACAAACCGGTACTATTGGCGGCCATATGGCTATGTTTGATAAAACTTTTCCTACGCTGGATTGTGCTGCCTGTATTCTTACTCCAAAAATGGTAGCCGTTGGTCAACATGATAAAATTCACTTGTTAACCAATTCGCGTGTTACCGAAGTAAGTGGCAACCCGGGTTCTTATCGGGTAAAAATTCATCAGCGTGCCAGGCGCATTGATGTCGAGTCATGTGTAGCATGTGATTTATGTGCTGAGGTTTGCCCTGTTAATGTTGAAAGTGAATTTGATTCTAAAATATCGTACCGCAAGGCGGTATATATCCCCTTCCCGCAAGCAGTTCCCAATGCTTACCTTATTGATGGAGAAAGTTGCACTTATGTTCTTTCTGAAGGAAAGAAATGTGGTGTTTGTGTAAAAAAATGCCTAAAAGAATGTATTCATCTCGATGAGTCTGACAAAGATATAGATATTGAAGTAGGTAATATAATCATTGCAACCGGCTATGAACTTCTTGATGTAGGAAAAATAGAGGAATATGGATATGGGAAATATCCCAACGTACTCACTTCTCTTGAATTTGAACGATTGACTAATGCTTCCGGTTCAACGGGAGGTAAAATTGTTACAAAAACCAAACGCCTTAACAAACGGACAAAGCAGGAAGAATGGGTTTTTATGCCCGATGGACTTCCTCCCCGCAGTGTTGCTATTATCCATTGCGTTGGTTCAAGGAACAAGAAATACAATTCATATTGTTCACGCGTTTGCTGCATGTATTCATTGAAGTTCGCACATTTGATCAAGGAAAAAATACCTAATGTAAACGTTTATGAGTTCTATATTGATATGCGTGCTTTTGGTAAAGGTTATGAGGAATTTGCAGAACGGATAAAACATGAAGGAACTTATGTTGTACGCGGACATACAACTTCAGTTGACATGGTCAATGAACAACTTATAGTTAGGGGAGAAGATATAATAAATGATAAATTAGTTGAAACCAAGGTAGATATGGTAGTTTTGGCTGTAGGCCTGGTACCGGCACCTGGAAACGAAAACTTAAGCAGGATACTTGGAATAACAAGGGATATTGATGGTTGGTTTTCGGAGATGGATTATAATGGGAATCCTACTATCACTGAAAGAGGAGGTATTTATGTGGCTGGCGTATGCCAAAGTCCGAAAGATATTCCTGACACTGTTGCCCAGGCTTCAGCAGTGGCTGCAGGAGTTTTAGGAAGTATCGCCAGTGGTATCGGTATCGGCAATCTAAGCAGCGTTACACTCAGCGAGATCGAAGCAAGGTCTAAAACAGTTCACACTTTATAAGAATAACATTATGGCTATTAGAATTAATCCAAAATTTATTGACGATATAGATCGTTTTGGAGCAGAAGATGTTCAGCTCTGTTATCAATGTGGTGATTGTTCAGCAGTATGCCCTCATGCAGATGATACATTTAAATTCCCGCGGAAACCAATGCGCCGTTTACAAATGGGGTTGGAGCGAAAAATTGAGACCTCTCTTGAACCTTGGTTATGTTATTATTGTGGGCAGTGTTCCGATCAATGCCCTCGCGAAGCTGATCCGGGTGAAACAATGATGAGTCTCAGGCGATGGCTTATTTCCCGTTATGATTTTACCGGTATTGCCAGGCAATTTTTCAAATCCAGAGCTACTGAAATTCTTGCTATTATTGGCATAGCCCTGCTGACACTTATATATTTATATTATTTCTCTTTCTCAAAAGGAAACATCCACATTTATGATGGCAAGGGAGCTTTTCTGCCCAGCCCTTTCATTCATGAATTCGACCTTTCTGTTGGCTTGGTATTGTTGGTATTTCTTGCAATTAACGCCTTTCGTATGTGGTATTTTACAATGATAAAAGGAATAAAAGTTCACGTCCCCTGGTGGCTGTATATAAAACATATCCTCACTTTTCCATGGCATTTCTTCACCCAGAAGCGTTATGCCGAGTGCGAAAGCAAACGCAACACAAAAATATTCATGCCATGGATTATCCATCTGGGGCTGATGCTGGGTTATGTAATTATGCTGGTGCTGGTAATGGTGTTTATTGAAGATTTACAATATGGACCCGAAATTAAATGGCAGGCACATATTTTCGGATACCTTGCAAGCATTGGCTTGATTATCGGCACAATTTATTTTATTAATCTCCGGCTGAGTAAAACCGCATATGTCCAGTTTAAAAAATCTCACAGTACTGATTGGGTTTTTGTGGTTCTTTTATTTTTTATTGTTCTGACAGGCGTAGCTCAGCATATATTCCATCGTACAGGTCTTATTGAATATGCCAATATCAGCTATGTAATCCATTTGATGTGTGTCGTCCCCTGGTTGCTGAGGATGCCTGTCAGCAAATGGGCTCATCTTGTTTACCGCCCCCTTGCTATGTATTTTGCAGCTATTCAAAGGGACGCATATAAGAAGCATGAAGTACAATCAAATTCATTCTCTATTTCAGTCAAGTAAAAAAAAGTATTTATGGAAAATTGCAGAATCGGTGTTTACATTTGCATGTGCGGATCCAATATCGCTAAAATAGTAGATGTGGAAGCTGTTGAGAAATATATTTCCACACTTCCTCAAGTCGCTTTAGTTAGAACATACAAGTATATGTGTTCAAATCCGGGACAGGAAATGATCGTGCAGGATATCAAAGAGAACAAACTTAACCGGGTAGTAGTTGCAGCCTGCAGCCCAAATATGCATGAACGCACTTTTCGTGCTGCTCTCAGGAAAGCAGGATTAAATCAGTACTTGTTTGAGATGGCTAACATCCGTGAACAATGCAGTTGGGTACATGATGATTCAAAAGAAGCTACTATCAAAGCAATGGCATTAATACGCGCTGCTGTCATGCGTGTTGAACTTCATGAAGCTTTAGAGAGTATGTTTGTCGATATGTGTCCGAATTCATTAGTTATCGGAGGCGGCATTGCTGGTATGACAGCGGCATTGGAACTGGCAGATGCAGGTTACCAGGTACATCTGGTCGAAAAAAGTGACAAACTTGGAGGAAACGTTGCCCGCGTAGATCTTACAGCTCCTTACCTTTATTCTGCACGTGATCTTTTAACTGAACGCATCACACGTGTAATGAATAACAAATTTGTTCATTTACATTTAAACTCAAAAGTTACATCACTGACAGGATTTATAGGCAATTTTACAGCTACTATAAATGAACAAAACAGTAAAATAACCAAAAATCATAAGCCCGTTGAAATTCCGATTGGGAATGTTATTGTATGCACGGGGTATAAAGAATTTGATGCATCGCGCATTACGCATTACGGCTATGGAAAACTACCGAATGTGATCACTTCATTTGAATTAGAAAAAATGATTCGTGCCGGACGTATCGAAACCAAAGAAGGTAAAATCCCGCAATATGTCGCCATCATACATTGTGTCGGAAGCAGAAGCATGGAATTTCACTCATATTGCTCAAGAGTTTGTTGCATGACAGCGCTTAAATATACTCATGAAATTAAATCAGCCAACCCCCAAAGTTATATATCCGATATCTATATTGATATGCATGCATTTGGGAAAGGGCATGAAGATTTCTACAAGCATACTTCGGAGGCAAAGACACTTTTCCTGATGTATGAAAAAAATGACAGACCTGTCATTCGTCGTGCAGATCCGAAAGATGATTGTGAAATGCTTATTGAGGTTAACGAGAAATTATCCGGCGAAGTGATTGAGATACCAGCCGATCTCATCGTCCTGATGGTCGGGATGGAGGCACGCGAAGATTCCGGCGAAGTTGCCAGGTTAGTAAATATCAGCCAGGATAAAGAAGGCTGGTTCATTGAAAGCCATCCAAAGCTAGAACCCGTTGCAACCACTACGGATGGTATCTTTATCGCCGGAACATGTGTTGCGCCGAAAGATATTCCAGATACTGTTGCCCAGGCAAGAGCAGCTGCTGCCCGTATTTTAGCTAAAATATCAAAAGGTAAAATCGAAGTGGATGCCGTTTATTCGGAAGTCAATGAAGAAATTTGCTCCGGTTGCCGTTTTTGTAATAAACTATGCCCTTTCAGTGCAATAGAGTTTAATGAGAAAGAGGGGCACAGTCATATCATCAGCGCTTTATGTAAAGCATGCGGAGTATGTGTGGCATCATGTCCTTCATCAGCAATCAAGGGACGGCATTTTACGGATATGCAGATACATGCTCAAATCGATGGATTATTAAATCCGGTGCAGTACATTGAACAAAAAGTATAAGAAATTCAGCAAATTTTCAAGTATACTCACCTTAGCGACTGGTTATGGGCAAGTTTAAAAGACAACAAATGAGACAGCAGACAAGAGAACCGCCAAAGAAATACTTTGACAGCTATAGATAGTCCTTCACGACTGACAAAAATAAAAGTGGAGACCAGAAACCATTTCAAAAACGGGGCGATACCGAAAAGCCTTATGAGTTGGGATAAAACAAAAATTTTATAACAATGGAAAATTATTTAAAAATTAATTATTTATGCCCTCATTGCAGGTCTTATTTGAGAGTTTGGAACAATATAATTTTAAAAATCAAATCCGACTTAAAAAATTCGCAGGGTATTTTATTATTAAATGCTGAACCGGGCAATTATACTTTGATCCACCATTCATCAATAAAATTTGAGGAAGGAGAAAAGTGGGATTTCATTTGTCCGGTTTGTGGAGCTGATCTTACAGCAACAGAAATAAACAATAATCTTGCAAAGATCATCATGATTGATGAAAATAATAAAGTATTCGATGTTTATTTTTCAAAAATCTGCGGTGAACATTCTACTTTTCTGATTCAGGAAGATAATATTGTAGAAAAATACGGAGAAAAAAGTTCATCTTATGTAGATTATTTTATGTCAAAGTTTAAGAAAAAATACCATACCTAATATTCAATTTCATTGTCGTTTGCTGTGCCATTGTCTTTTCTTTATTTGTGCGTAACTTTTAAATTGCCGCAATATTTTTGTTCTTATATACGCTTACGGGTATTCTTTTACACTTATTCAGAATAAATGGGATACCTTATGCTACTTATTATATGTATATCATACACATGGCGGTTCCTGTGCCTATGCACTCATTAAAAAAAATGTTATGAACTAAAATGAATTTGTGAAGTAATAACATGGAAAAACCAAGAACAGGGGTGTACATATGTCATTGCGGAACCAATATCGCAAAGATGGTGGATGTGCAGGCTATTGCAGAAGATATGAAGGATACAGTCAATGTGATAATCACAAGAGATTACAAATATATGTGCTCCGATCCGGGTCAGGATCAAATAATAAAAGACATAAAAGAATTCAACCTGAATCGAATTGTAGTCGCCGCCTGCTCTCCCAGAATTCATGAACTTACCTTCAGAAAAGCATTACAGAAAGCAGGATTGAATCCGTATCTTTTCCAGATGGCAAATATCCGAGAACATGTTTCATGGGTTCATACTGACAGAGCGAAAGCGACAAAAAAAGCCCGGGCTTTGGTCAGTGCAGCCATTAATCGTGTTAATTATCATGAACCGCTTATTGAACGTTCAGTTGATATTAATCCCGCAACCCTTATAATCGGCGGTGGTATTTCCGGAATCACAGCCGCACTCGAAATTGCCGATGCGGGCAAAAAAATATTCCTTATTGAAAAATCCCACAAACTGGGAGGCCATACTGCTGAAATTGACCTTACTTATCCATATTTCTACAGTGCACAGCAATTGATAAAACCATTGATAGAGCGTGTAAAGAACAACAAAAACATTGAACTGTTCCTTGAAACTGAGGTAAAAGAAATATCAGGTTATATAGGAAACTTTGAAACCATTATCTCGTCGAAAAATACCGATAAAATAAAATTGACTTTCGGAAATATTATAGTTGCCATTGGCCTTAGTCCAATGGATCCTTCACCGCTTAAAAATTATGGATATGGTAAATTCCCTGACGTTATTACCTCCTCTGAATTTGAAAATATGTTATTGTCAGGAAATATAATAAAGAAAAACGGGAATATTCCCGAAAACATTGCAATTATCCATTGTGTAGGCAGCAGGAACAATGATTATCATGATTACTGTTCCCGTATTTGTTGCACGGTTGCATTAAAATATGCAAATCAACTCCGCTCTGCTTTGCCAAAAGCAAACATCTATGAACTTTATGCCGATATGAGATCAATGTCGAAAGGCTGCGAAGAACTATATACTGAAACTTCCAGAAAAAACATCATGTTCCTGATGTTCGACCAGCGCAACGACTTACCTGAAATAAAAAAAGGTAATGATAAATCTGCGCCGCTTATCATTGAAATGAACGAAAAACTTTCAGGCGAAACCATTGAAGTGCCTGCTGACATGGTAATACTTATGACGGCAATGGAAGCCCGGAAAAGCGCTAAAGAAGTTGCACATTCTACGGGTGTGAGTTTGTGCGGCAATCATTTCTTTATTGAAAAACATCCCAAGTTGGATCCTGTAGCAACAACTACTGGTGGAGTTTACATTGTTGGTGGTTGTCAGAGTCCGAAAGACATTCCGGATTCTGTTTCCCAGGCAAGAGCCGCTGCAGCCCGCATTCTCGGGGTTATAGTTAGAGGAACAGCTAAAGTTTCAGCAACTGCAGCTTATATTAATTCTTCACTTTGCTGTGGTTGCCAAATGTGTTTAAGCATCTGTCCATATACGGCTATTACTTATGATGAAGAGAAAAAGGTATCGGTTGTAAACGAAGTTTTATGCCAGGGATGTGGTACATGCGTTGCTCTATGTCGTCCTAAGGCAATTAATATTTACGGATGTTCGCACATCCAGATGATGACAGAACTTTCAGCATTATTATTAAGTGATTAATTTATGCCCGATTTTCAACCAAAGATAGTAGCATTTGTTTGTACCTGGTGCACGTACGCCGGAGCAGATCTGGCAGGTACAAGCCGTATTAAATATGAACCCAACGTTAAAATAATCCGCTTTCCCTGTACCGGACGTATTGACTTCATGTTCCTGCTTAAATCTTTTGCTTATGGCGCTGATGGTGTTATTGTTTCCGGTTGCCATCCCAACGATTGCCATTATACCAGCGGTAATTTTCACGCCAGAAGAAGATGGATAGTGTTCAGGGAACTGGTTGATTTATTAGGTATGGATATAAACCGTCTTTGTTTTTCATGGGTTTCGGCTGCCGAAGGCGCTCAATGGGCTGAGATTGTTAACTCTTTTACTGAGCAGGTGCGCACGCTTGGTCCTTATAAAGAATACAGGGAACTGGCGGAAAAAGATAAAAAATAGAAGATGGAAAGCATAAGAAAAAAAGCAAAGGAACTTCTTGAAAAGAATGCTGTTCAGGTGATCATTGGCTATGGCGAAGGCTTAGATAAATCTGTAAGCGCAATTTTTGTCCGCAAACCGGAAAATGCTGAAACGCTTATTTTCGACGACAGATGTGTGCATAACCTTGCCGTTTATCTGCTAAAAAACGAAATCAAGGCTTTAGGCAAACCATGCATTATTGCTCATTTAGCAGCACTGCGTACAATCCTTCAATTAGCTTCCGAACATCAGATTACAGAAGATGATGTTTTGGTTTTAGGAGTTACCCATAAAGGAGAATTGATGGAATTTGCCGGATTTAAAGATATTGAAAAATATATCGCTTCCGCTAATATAGATATTTCTGAAAACGAAAAAGAAATAATTAATAAGCTGGAGGCTATGACAAGGGAAGAACGCTGGCAATTCTGGGTTGAACATTTATCGCTAAAGTGCATAAAATGCTATGCATGCCGCGCTGCCTGTCCCATGTGCTATTGCAGTCGCTGTCAGGTTGAATACAATCAGCCGCAATGGATAACTGTTGAAGCTACTCCCGTTGGTATCATCGAATGGCATATAACAAGGGCGATGCATATAGCAGGCAGATGTGTATCCTGCGGTGAATGTTACCGTGCCTGCCCGATGAATATTCCCATAAACCTTCTGAATTATTTAACTGTCCTTACAATTAAAGAAAAGTTTAATGTCAGCGCAGGCACCAGTGCAGATCTCGATTCCGTAATGTCTTCATTTAAATCCGATGATAAAGAAAATTTCATAAAACAGTCATGAATATTGAAAAAAAAATATTAAAATATTCTTCTCTTGAAGAACTTGTACTAAAACTGAACCGTGATGGGAAACAGGTTTTTGCTCCTGTGAAGAAAGATAATATTGTAGATTTTGCCCCTGTTTCAGGTCTTTATGAAATGGCAGAGGATTACATCGTAACAGTACAGTCGGCTAAGTTTGTGGTTTTCCCGAATGTCGAAACTTTATTTGAAATTGAAACTTCCAAAGATAAGATAACGCTTAAAGATAAAGATTTCAATAGCATTCCGGAAATTATTCTTTTAGGGACCCGCCCCTGCGACGCGGCAGGTTTTAATATTTTGAATGCAATGTTTGGCGGAGATTATCAGGACACAATATATTCTGCAAGGCTTGATAAAACAACCCTGGTCAGTATAAGCTGTAATAAATCTGATGCAAAATGTTTTTGCACATCTGTAAACGGAAATCCCGGTGCTACTGCAGGAAGCGACATACTGCTTACCCGTATTGATAATAATGATTTCCTTGCAGAGATCGTTACAGAAAAAGGCAAAGCAATTGTTT
This sequence comes from Bacteroidales bacterium, assembly GCA_041658145.1. GTDB lineage: Bacteria > Bacteroidota > Bacteroidia > Bacteroidales > CG2-30-32-10 > JBBAAT01. The sequence continues at coordinate 10,409 of JBBAAT010000016.1, forward strand.
CAAAATATCCTGAATTATTTGAAACTGTACCTGAAATAAACAAGGACAAGTACATGGCAGATGTACCGGTTGAGTTCAACCTGAATGGAATTTCAGAAAAAATTTATTCCCGCTTTGACAGCGATATCTGGCTTGAACAATCTTTGCGCTGTATCGGTTGTGGCACTTGTGCTTTTATATGCCCTACCTGCGGATGTTTCGACATACAGGATGCATATGACGGATATTCCGGGCAGCGTAAACGCAGTTGGGATTCCTGCGGTTTTTCTTTATTTACGCTTCATGCTTCCGGACATAACCCGCGAAACGTTCAAAGCCAGCGATGGAGACAAAGGATTATGCATAAATTCGTTTATTTACCTGAACAGCAGAACTTGCTTGGTTGTGTCGGCTGCGGAAGATGTTCGCGATCCTGCTCTGCAAACATGAACCTCAAAGAACTTTTAATTCATTTAAAAAATGTGATAGAAAATGAATGAGCAGAATATATATTTGCCTTACCTGATGCGTATTGAAAAGGTGACGGATGAAGCGCCTCTTGTCAAGTCATTCCGCCTTACATTTATTGATGACGAAGTTCTTAATAACTTTACATTTAAAACAGGACAATTCGGAGAATATTCGGTGATTGGCGAAGGTGAATCTACTTTCTGTATTGCTTCTTCACCAACCGCTAAAGGATATATCGAATGTACTTTCCGCCAGGCAGGAAAAGTAACCACTGCTCTTTCCCTAAAAGGAGAAGGTGATATCATCGGTTTCCGTGGACCTTATGGGAACTCCTTTCCTATTCATGAATGGAAAAATAAAAATTTACTGTTTATTGCGGGAGGTATCGCTTTGCCACCCATGCGCAGCGTAATATGGAACTGCCTTGACCTGAGAAAAGATTATAAACAAATAACTATTATTTACGGAGCAAGAACTGTTGCCGACCTTGTATATAAACATGAGTTGAAAATATGGGATGAAATGCCCGATGTAAAACTCATCACAACTGTTGATCCGGGTGGCGAAACTCCCGATTGGAAAGGGGAAATAGGTTTTGTCCCAACGGTTCTCGGTAAGATTGCACCTTCCAGTGAAAATACTATAGCTATAGTTTGCGGGCCTCCGATAATGATTAAATATACTTTCCCTGTTTTGGAAAAATTGGGTTTTGCAGCTGAAAATATTTTCACAACTCTCGAAAACCGCATGAAATGCGGGTTCGGAAAGTGCGGGCGTTGCAATGTCGGGAAAGTGTTTGTATGTAAGGACGGCCCGGTATTCAGTTATAAACAACTCAAAGAATTACCTCAGGAATATTAATAATTTTAACTACATTTGGATTGTTATTTAATTTACAAGTAAATAATTTCAACTAATATTAACCTGAATTATTCAAAAATCAGGGCTAAAGCCCATAAGACAACTATTTTTATTAACCACGCCCTTAAGGGCGTGGTTATGCGAACAACCAATGAAAAGTGGACTTTAGTCCAAAATTTACTATTTGTGAATTAATCAAGTTAAAACATACCTTATGAAAACAAAAAAAATCTTATTGATAGATGACGATCTCGATTTTGTTATAGCAATTTCAACTATGTTGAAAAGTCATGGTTTTGAAACCGAATTAGCTTACAGTGCGGAAGAAGGTTATCAGAAAACAAAAACTTTCAAACCCGATCTGATAATTCTGGATGTTTACATGGAAACCAATAATGCCGGATTTGACCTTAGTAAAAAATTAAGGACTGACGATGAATTCCGATCTGTTCCGGTAATTATGCTTACAGGAATTGATACTATTTCCGCAAGCGACCAGATTGTTGAATTGTATCGCCAGATTAACAATACTCCGGGATTTGAAAATAATACTGTATTAAAAGTCCGTAATGCAGATGGCAGCATTTCTGTTGATTATAAAACTGAAAGCGGATGCAATTATTTTCTTCCGCTGGACAGTTTTATGAGCAAACCCGTAGAATTTGAATCACTGCTACTTGAAGTGAAACGGTTTCTTAAAGATTAAAATATAAAAAAGAAAAATATTTGTAATTTTATAAAACCTTTATACATTAGCAGGCTATTTTCAATGGGTCTGTATATTTTTGCTATGTCAATAAAATGAAAAATTTTCGATAATAATTAATCATAAAGCCCTATCTTATGAAAAAAAAGATTTTATTAATTGATGATGATGAAGATCTTCTGCGATCTTTTCAGGTTACACTTGAAAGTAAAGGTTATGATGTAATCGCTGCTTATGACGGTAAAGAAGGGTTTACGAAACTCAAGAATGAAAAGCCGGATTTACTGGTCCTTGATGTAATGATGGATACTAATCTCGAAGGATATAATTTATTACATATTATAAAAAAAGAACCTGAATACAGGAAGATGCCTATCATTCTACTTACAGGAATGGTTGATCAGTTAGGTGTAAATTTGTATTCCGGTGTTGAAGATGAAAAAATGCTGCCTAATGTCCGTTTTCAGGATAAGCCTATCGACCCTCTTATTCTGGTGGAATTGATAGAGGATATGCTTAAAGTTTAAACAAAAGCCAATACACCATATATACAATAAACGTGATAAAAACTTGCATTTATTAAGTCCCAAATTCCAAATCTCAAATCCCAAATTCCAAGAGGGCTTACACGCAGGACTTGGGTTTTGGGTCTTGGAACTTGGGGCTTTGGACTTTTTTTAGAATGCGGAAATTTATCCCATTCGCAGTATAAATAGATTTTCAGGATAAAATAAATTATCTATCAGTAATACTTTTTTACTTATTATTATTACAGGAAACACGCGTTATTATGGATAAAAAGCTGGTTCCCGCACATGTTTTATTTGCCAGGTGGTTTATAAGGATCAGATGGATTGCCATTTTCCTTCTTATCATTTCAACCTATATTGTTAAAAATTTTTTCCTTATTTCTATACATGATATCCCTATTTATTTATTCTCCCTTTTTCTACTATTATTAAATAGTTTTCACAGCTTGATCCTGAAACGGGTCATAAAAAAAGAAAGTAGCAGAGTGATCACTTGGATCAAACGGGAAATACATTTCCAGATCATTTCAGACCTGATAATGTTAACCTTGATTTTGCATTACTCCGGTGGTATTGAAAATCCAATAATTATATTTTACTTCTTTCATATGATTATAGCTAGTTCAATATTTTCAACTACCGAAAGTTATTTGCATACCACTTTTGCATTGATCCTGATAATGCTACTGGCATTTCTTGAATGTTATGGCGTCATTCCGCATTATCATTTGGAAGGTTTTGCAAATCACGATCTATATCAAAATGAATCTTATATTTTTGGAGCAGGAGCCATTTATATTTTCGCTTCAATATTTTTGGTAAGTCTGACTCATATGATTTTTACCAGATCTATCAAAATTGAAGAAACATATATCAGAACTAATATAGAACTTGAAAAAAAAGACAAGCTGCAAAATGAATATATATTACGTGTAACGCATGATATAAAAGGTCATCTTGCAGCAATTATCAGTTGTTTGAAAGTGGTCAGCACCAATATAATCGGAACGTTGAATGAAAGACAGGAAGAATTCGTAAACCGTGCTTCTGAACGAACTGAGTTGCTGACTAGTTTTGTCAAAGACCTTTTAAACCTAACAAAAAAACGACTGAATCAGGATATAGAATTTGAGGAGTTTTCTATCAGAGAATTGATAAATAAAGTTGTTCCTTCTGTTGAAATCCTGGCAAAAGATAAATCTATAGAGCTAAATGTTTATATTGATAATGCCATTAATTCCATAGTAGGTAATCCATTTACGATTGAGGAATTGTACTCTAATTTATTATTGAATGCTGTTAAATATACTCCTATCAAAGGGCATATTGAATTAATTGTAAGAAATCGCCATGATCATATATTAACAGAGGTCTCTGATTCCGGTATCGGAATTCCTCAGGAGGAAATCTCGAAAGTTTTTGATGAATTTTATAGAGCTAAAAATGTTCCTAAAGATATCAGCACAGGATCAGGACTTGGACTTTCTATTGTAAAGCAAATCGTTGAAAACCATAAAGGCAGGATTTGGGTAAGAAGTGAGCTTGGCGTTTGGACTAAGTTTATTTTTACTCTTCCCAAAAACCCAAATACCTTTATTATAGAAAAAGTAGATATATTAACACCCTTTCCGAGGACGAAAGAAATATAATTTGCAAAAGAAATTCCTGAAAACATTATTGAAGTACCTGATATGCATGGCACTGTGATGATCATAAAAAATAAAGCGATGTATACTTCGGCTGAATGAGTTTGCATATTTCGACTACGCTCAATATCCAAAATGCAAACTCATTCGCTCAGTATAAAATTTTCAGTGAACTGTATCTGAATGTATCACGTTAAATACAGTATCAGTGGCATTATTGATCACATTCAAATCGCAAAGTGGAACTACTTCAAGTTTAACATTAGCAATTCCTGCTGCAAGAATATCTAATTTTTTCGCAGCAACTTTTGAAAGGTCTATAATACGGTTGGGATATTTCGGACAACGGTCGTTGATCTTTACAATAACGGTTTTATTGTTTTTAAGATTGGTAATCTTTACTAATGTATGAAAAGGTAAAGTGGCATGAGCCGCTGTATATAACGTATTGTTGTATTTCTCTCCGCATGCAGTAGTTCTGCCCTGAAATACATCGGAATAGTAAGATGCGACACCCGATTGCACATACTTTTCCTGTGCAAAAGACAGATTGATCAACAAGAATAAAATCACTAACAGGAAAATATTTCTCTTATTCAGAGCCATAATTTTTTCATAATAAACGTGACGCTATTTAGTGTCTGTATATAAAGTTGTTAATTTATTCCCCCTTGGCGAAGGGGGTTAGCCTGCCTGCCGGCAGGCAGGGGTGATTGGGTTTCAAATTTCTATCCATTCAATCCCCCCGACCCCCTTTTCTAAGGGGGAGTTTTTTAACAGACTCTATTTAACATACACCACTTTTTCAACAGCAACAGGCTTTCCTTTTTCATACAAATAAATAAAATAATTTCCTTTCTTTGCCTTAGAAGGCTTCCAGCTTATCTTATCCTGAGTTGAATTTATTTCCTTATGAAATACGAGTTTATTTGAAGCATCATAAATTCTAATTTCCGAATTAACCGACGGATTCATCTGAATGAAAAATGTATCATCAGACGGATTTGGATAAACATTCAATAATGCTTTCTTCTGTAACGCTGCTTCGTCAATCCCAGATTGATTGGGTTTCCCGATGCCAAAAGTATATTCGCCTTTCATAAGATTTTCTGTAGTAAGATAACCAAACACAGGACTTCCGCTCTTAACAAAATTCACTATATGCCAATCGTCAGCAGCATTTGCCCTATATAGAAGTACCAACGAATCAGAGGAGGCATTTGTCGGGAGCAAATTATTTTCAAATCCATTGGAATTCCTGTTATAATTAAACTTTCCATTCGCTTTAAAGGCTAAAGGAAAAACGCCATCTACCTTCCAGTATCTTCTGTCTGATATTCTGTATATCTCTGTTGATGGCGCTTTCAAGGGGTCAGGAGCAACCCAGTTATGCTCAATACGAAAAAAGACAGAATCAGCAATATTCTGAACTTCCAGGACAAAAAATGAATTTGTGAAATTTGTTGTGTCTGTTGTATGAATAACCTTATAATAATCTGTTGTAGCATCGCTTACTTTCTCATTTAAATCCATCATGGCACAAACAGGTATAAATGGAAGGTGGAATAATTTATTTCCGTATTGTCCCGAAAACTCAATGGTTTCAGTAAATGTTTGCCAACTGCTGCTCATGAATGTAATCCCGATTTTGTTCGAATTTATGAAAGATGGCTTGTGATGCAGTTTCTGTTTTACATAAACGGTATAATCATTTACTGTTCCGGCATATTTAACAGAATCTATTGAATAATGAGGAAAACCGGCAGAAAAGACCCAGCCGTCAAAAAAATCATTCACATCCACTCCTGTTTCAGATGTAATAAAATCACTTAATTCATAAGTAGAAATATGATTGAATTTATAATCGTTCATCCATGCTTTTACAAAAGCAAAAAATAGCGAATCACCCAAATAATTGCGGAGTGTGTAAACCACATCAGCGCCTTTATTATAAACAGTGCTGCCATAAGTAATATTTTCAGGAATACCATAGATTGCGAAATATCCTTCATCGCCGCCATTGCTGGTGCTGGTATGGCAAGTACTCAGAACATAATTATGATTGCTTTTTACATTTGCATTATAGCTGCTGTTGCCATAAATGCCTTCTTTGTATATAGATTCACAAAACGAAGCCCATCCTTCATTGATCCACATATCTTCGGCAGAAGCGCATGTTACCAGATCGCCGAACCATTGATGTGACAACTCATGCGCATAAAGATCCTCATACGAAAGAGTCCCGTCGATACAAAAAAGAGGATATGCAATATTGGTGGAATGCTCCATTGCTCCGTTGTTAAATGGCACACCCACATAGCCAACTCTTTCCCATTGGTATGCACCAAAATCATTTTCGTAAACAGCAAGAATGTTTAAAAGGTTTACAAACGATGCTTTTGCTTTGTTTGTATCAGTTGCCGGAACATATATTTTTACGGGAATATTACCATTAATACCACTGAAAGCATAAGAAACAGGAACGTAATTACCTATAGCCACCGAAGCCAGATATGTAGGAATATCCGAATGTATCCGCCAGTAAAAAGTTTTTGTGCCATCTCCATTGTTGGTTTCATTAATTAAAGTTCCGCCACAAACGGCTGTTTTCGTATCTTTCACTCTTATATAACAATCATACGTTGCGCGGTCAATAAAATCATCCAGACATGGAAACCACACCCTGCCATAATTATGCGGGACATCCTGAAATCCTACACCAAGATTATATGCATACAGACTATCGCTGCTGAAATAAAAACCTCCCCAGCCTGAAGGATCTATTACAGGATGTCCATGATAATATACCCGTACTGCAAGCGTATCGCTTGTATTTGCAGGCGAGGCAAGAGGAATACGCAACAATGTATCATTATATGCATACACAGTAATTTTTGAATTATCGACAAGAACAGAATCCACAGTCATTTTAAGCAGATCAAGCGGGATAGCGCTTACATTGTTTATTTTTGGCGTAATGGTCAATTCAGTGTAACCGCTTATAGTTTTAGCCGACAGGTAAACAATATCAAGGTGAATAGCGTAATTAAGCACATCAATTGTATCGCTTTTTAAACCTGATTTTATTCCATTTTTGAAGGGAAGGGGATTTATAAGGGCATCTCTAAAAACCTCATCGTCATTGCGAACCATGAGGAACGAAATGGGAAGCAATCTTATGCAGTGTGCTTCAATGTTGAGATTGCTTCGGTCGTACCTTCCTCGCAATGACGTTCTAATTGAGTTTTTAGAGGTGCCAATAAATGAAGACAGCAGCAAAACCGCTAAAGCAAGTGTTAAAATAACCGGTAAAAAAATATTGCATTTCATGATTAAGTTTTTTTACAAAGATATTTAAACTGTATGCAAATCTTTTAACTTATTTGTTACTATTTAGGTATAAAGGTATGGGTTATAAAAGGTATAGGGGCGGTGAATTTATAGGTCTTTTCCATTATACCATTATACCTTTATTTCCCTATACCTAAAATAACTACACTTATTTATTATTTTGGCTGAAGCGTCGGATTACTGTTAACAGCAGGTTTAACCGGACAATCAATGCAGGGACAATCTTTTATTTTCACTTTTTTATTATCAGCCGGCTCCCATCCCATTATCATATACAATAAAAAGAACCCCACTATATAAGCCAGTATTATATGCCATCCTTT
>JBBAAT010000017.1:0-18145 GCA_041658145.1 Bacteroidales bacterium
TTGAATGTTTATCTTGCTGTTGTATCGGGGTAATTCTTCAACGATCTGTGTGATAAAACGGCTTTTTTCTCCACTTCCAAAATCATCAGCTTGCGTATTGTAAATTATATGAATGTTTTTCGCACGCTGAAGCAACCTATAGAAGTGATATGCAAAAATTGATTCTTTCTGCTTGTATGTGTTCAGCCCCATTTCTTTTTTAATGTCATAAGGAATGAAAGTGCTTTGAAATCTGCCTGACGGCAATATACCCTCATTGACGGAAAGAATGATAATGTTTTCAAAATCAAGCGCACGCGTTTCCAGCATTCCCATTATCTGTAAACCTTTCAGCGGTTCGCCATAAAATGGCATGGTGGCAGTTTCTGCAAGGCATGAGAATATTTTACGCAGTGTTTTTATGTCATTTATAAAACCGTATTTTTTAAACAGGTTCTTTATTTTTGTAATGATAACAGCATAATGAAAGAGGTACTCCAGGTCGAATCCTCCATTATTATTTTTAGTTTTATTGCCTGAAATCAGGATATCGCGAATTACACCAATGATAGAAGTAAACCAGTTGAGCAAATCATCCGGGTTTTCTATTGTTTTTTCGAACAGAGATGATATTTCCGGATGCTTCACTTGTGGGGCAATTTCTTTGTATGTATAAAAAATACGATTCGAATTTTTAATGCCTGAAAGGATTTCTTCAACCCAGGATGTTTTACCGGTGGCGCCAATCATTTGGAAATATGGATGACTTAAAAGATTCACGATATCCTTGTAATAAAAGCGGATAGTTTTTCCACTGCTATATTTCCGGGAATTTTCGTGAAGCGTAAAAATATTCAAAAAAAGACTGTGTGCTGTGGAATTCGATAGGGGATACCCCATTGTGATATTAATGTCTTTTACATTTTCAGGAATGGAATAAAGCATGGGTATGAGCAGGCTCTCATCAGCAAGCACAAGGGCGGTATTCTCTGAATTTGCTTTATCATCATTCATTTCTGAAAGCAAAGCTCCGGCTAATCCCGTTTGACCGATTTTTAATGGAACACCTGTAATAGTGATGTTTTTGGTATCTTCTGCAAAGTGATCTTCTATCCAGTTAAATTCTTTCAGCTTCCAGTATTTCCTGTATTTTCTGAGGAATGTTCCTGCTTCCTGAACGTCATTATCCATATAGTATTTTTCTGCATCCCAGAATATTTCTGCTTTTCCTGATGCAGTGAGGGCTTTGATGATCTTTTCTTCCGAAGCAGTAATCGCATTGAAACCGGCAAAGATGATGTTTTGAAATGTTGGACTTTGTGAGTATTCAACAATATTTTCCGCAGCTGTTTTGTACACGAGGCCTTGGTAGCCGGTGTTTTTGTTAAGCAACAAGGATACAAATCCTTTGTAATATCTGCTAAGGGAATTATAAAATTTAAGATAATTATTTTCGTGATCGGTTAAGGGTAAACCTTCAAGGTTCCAGAGGCTTAGCGCTTTTGCTTCGTTCAAATATTGAAAAAGACTTTCTGTATCGGCAAGGTTCAGGTCAGCATCGTTGTAATCGTTTAACAATACCTGTCCCCATGTCATAAATTCATCGAAGGGCTGCGCATTCGTACCTTCCATTTCTTTATATACACTGTAGAATTCGAATAAAAGAGTGGTCTGATCGGCAATGGTAATGCCTGTAATATTGCTCACAAAATCTTCGATAGAAAAAACGGAAGGCGCCCAAATAACTTTATTGATTTTTTGTGCGAGGTACTTTTTCAAATAAAGACCAGCCCTGCGGTTAGGAAGCACAAAGCATAAGTTGTTGATGTTGTCTCCATGCTTGTCAATAACATGATCAGTGAGTTTTTTTAAAAAAGTCATTCCGTTTTGTTTTTGTAAAGAATGTATTCCGCATCTCTAATACTATCGGGTTTCCCAAGGTCGTACCAATACCCTGTATTGTGCCTGAATCCTGTAATGCGATTGTATGTGGCAAGACGCAGGTAAACATCGATCATTGAAAATTTTCCTGTTTCATTTATAAGTTCAAAAATTTCAGGACTGAGTACCTGAATGCCGCTGAATGCAAGCGGTATCAGTGCATCAGAATTTCCTTTGGAAATTTTTATTTCACCGGTATTCGTATTTTTCCACCCGCAAAGAGATAACATATCATCAAATAGGAAGTATCTTGAAGTTTTTCTTTGTCTCACCGCCAGCGTTGCAATCGAGTTGCTCTGGATGTGCGATTGATAAAAAGATTCTAAGTCAACGTCAGAAAGTACATCCACGTTGTGAACAAGAAAAGGCATGCCATCATTAAAAAACCATAAAGCCTTTTTTAGTCCACCTCCTGTATCGAGCAATTCGTCAGATTCATCAGAAATTTCAATGTGAATACCAAAATTATTTTTATGCTTTAAAAAATCTTTTATCTGTTCAGCAAAATGATGAATATTGATGATGATATCCGAGTATCCGTACTTCTGTAATCTGCTAATGACATGTTCGAGCAAAGGTTTTCCGTTCACTTCCACCAACGCTTTCGGCTTGTTATCGGTTATGGGTTTCAGCCGTGTGCCAAGCCCTGCGGCGAATATCATTGCTTTCATTCGTATTCTTTTATTATATATGTGTGATATCAGTTATTACTAATAGTACCATTTAAAAACTAATTTTCAGATGTTTTTTTACCCCGTCCCTAAAGGGTGAAACATCTGAAAATCAGCCTCCCTTTAGGGTTAGGGGTAAAGCTGATTTTCAGTTTTTAGAGATGTCCTTATAATTCTCTATGATGAAGTTCAACATCAACATCATATTTTATTTGCAAATGTTCAGCAAGCATATTTGCGCAGAATACGGAACGATGCTGCCCCCCTGTACAACCGAAATTAACCTGTAAATGAAAAAAATTTCTTTTTATATAGTTCTCAACAGTCTTATCAACCAAGCCATACACATGATTCATAAATTCATAAATTTCCGGTTCCTTTTTCAAAAACTCAATCACTTCTTTATCTTTTCCTGTGAGGGTTTTGTATGATTCGTACCTGCCGGGATTATGTAATGCCCTGCAATCAAATACAAACCCGCCACCGTTACCTGAGTTATCGGTTGGAATGCCATTCTTGTATGAAAAGCTTGTAATAGTTATTTTAGTTTTTGGTTCTTTTTTGCCTAATAAGCGTAGTTTTTCCGATTGAGCAAGTTTATGCAAAACATTCATCAATGTTGGTATCCTGCATGGTATTTCAGTATTTTCAAGCAGCCATGAAAGATTGTCAAGTGCATAAGGGATGCTTTGCAGAAAATGTTCTTTCTTTTCATAGAATCCACGAAAACCATAAGCCCCAAGAGCTTGCATAATGCGGATTAATACATATCCATAGTAATAAGAAGTGAACTCTTTTGGGTTTACTGAAATGAATTTCCCCAAAACGTTAATATAATATCCGAGCAATGCAGTTCTTGTTTCCTGCGGTATATCTGCCTTTGCATCGTACAGCAAAGATGCGATATCATATTGCAAAGCGCCTTTTCGTCCCCCCTGGTAATCGATAAAATAGGGCAGGCTATTTTTCAATATAATGTTCCTCGACTGGAAATCGCGGTAAAGAAAATAATTGCAATCGGTTGTAAGTAAGAAATCAGAAAATGCCTGAAAATCATCCTCAAGTTTTTGCTCGTCAAAATTTATTTTTGCGAGTTTCAAAAAATAATATTTAAAATAATTCAGGTCCCACAACATGGATTGCTTGTCGAAATGATCTCTCGGATAGCATAAGGTGTAATCAATATCTTTTGAAACTACTACCTGGAACTGCGGAAGAATTTTAATTATTTTTTTATAAACTTCAATAATTTCATCCGAAAATCCTTGCTGTTGGCGTTTTTCCGAAAGCCATGAAAAAAGAGTGGTGTCGCCAAGATCCTCAAGCAAATAAATGTTGTTAGCCTCATCGGCAGCCAGCAATTCCGGAACAGGGAGTCCTTTTTTATAAAAATGTTTTGTAAATGCTAAAAATGCAATGTTTTCTTTTGCATCATGATTGTATGCTGCAATAGCGGTACGTCCGCCGCTTTTTAGCCGGTAGTATTGCCTGTATGAACCGGAAGACGGCAGTTCCACAATACTTTCGGCTTGTACACCCGACCATTTTTCAAAAAGTAACTTTAAATTTTCTTCAAGCTGTTTGTCCAATTCTTTTAAAAATTTATGGTTATTACAAACCTACATAAAATAAAGTTATTATACCTGCACCACTTTATTCAAATCAATATACACAAGAAATTTTTCTGTTTCGGTATAACCTATTTCTCTTAATACTTCAGCATATTTGCTAATCTGTTTTTCATGCGAATCGTTTATGCCGCCTGTTTTATAATCGATCACAATTGCTTTATCACCTTCAATAATAACCCTGTCGGGGCGTAATGTTGAGCCGTCTTTTAAAAGGATTTCCGCTTCGGTTTTAATTACACATCCCGGCTGAAAGTACTTGTTTATTAAAGGATCGGCGATAACAGCGGATATTTTTTTATTCAGCTCTTCAGCTTGTTCAATTGTCGCCATTCCATTTTGAATCAGTTGCGCAACGGCGCTTTTCACATCTTCAGCATGATTAATATTTGATAAAGCATAGTGAATAAGATTTCCCCATTCGCTGTTCCGGACCGGGTTTTCAGTGTCCCAAAGATCAGTAGCTTTTGTTTTTAAGTGGATCACCTGCTTCCGGTGTCTTATGGAAAAAGGATGCAACCCTGCCTGCCGGCAAGGCAGGGAAATGCCTGAATTATTATCCGCCTGACCATTTTTTACATCCGGTATTTTTTCGCCAAAAGAATAGACCTGTGTATTTTCATCCCATAATCCTGTTGATTGCAGGTAGGAAGCGAGAAAATCAGGTATTGATTTAGGTTTGAGAAAATCTTTTGAAGGAGTTCTGGATAAAATATAGAGTCTTTTGGAAGGCCTTGTCATCACTACATAAAACACGTTCAGAAGGTCGAGCATGGATTTATCTCTTTCTGCGTTATATAGACCGGCGTATTCGGTTTCTTCCATCCTGCTGCTGTTGGCGACAAGTGAAGATTTTAATTCCGGAACTTCAGTAATTTCAGTATTTATCCACAGATTATCTTTTGTGTTTCTGAATTTCTCAGTTGCATAAGGATAGATGACTACAGGAAACTCCAGCCCTTTCGATTTGTGTATAGTCATGATCCGGACTGCATCGATTCCTACGGGAACAATGATGGATTTTTTATCTTTCTGTTCGTCCCACCATTCAAGGAACTTTATAATGGTATTTTCTTTTTCAGAAGAAAATTCAAACACAGCATCAAGAAAGAATTGAATGTATGGATCGGTGATCTTATTAATTCCAAAGACTGATAGCAATTCTTCAAATAAATCAAAAACGGGCATAGAGGAAAGAACAGTAATGTCCATACTGAAATTATTTTCTTTCAGATACCCGAGAAAAAGGTTTGTACTTATTGATTTGTTTATTTTAAGTTTTTTGCTTATGGAATACAATTCCTTTTCCTTGATATGTTTGGTTTTTGTGAGATAATGAAGAATGCGATACTTGGCGATTTCGTCATTGGTGTTTGAAATAAAAGACGCAATAGCTATTAAAAAATTTACTTCCTGTGAACCCGATATCAGCAAAGATTCATCGGAAACTACGTTAATGCCAAGTGAAATCAGATGCCTCGCAATTGCTGAAGCATTATTGTTAGACCTACATAGTATGGCGATATCGCGCAACGAAAAGTTTTGTCCTTCCAACTCCCTTATGATTTCAGTAATTTTATTCAGCGAACAATCATTATAAGTTTCATCTTCGTTATTATTGCTATTTGAAGTATCTCTAAAAACCCCGAGAGCGTCATTGCGAGGAAGGAACGACCGAAGCAATCCCATTGGTTGAGAGATTGCTTCGCTACGCTCGCAATGACGGATTCCCTTGTTTTTAGAGATACTATTTATAAAATCAATTTGTATGTAACCGCCTTTGTTTTCGGCATTGAATACTTGCTGACAATTTTTGTAGATCGATTTTATATATTCCGAACTGCTTTCAGCAATAAAACCGAAAAATTTATTATTAAAATCAATGATTTCTGCCTTAGACCTGAAGTTGGACGACAGGCTATATTCGTTGTAATGACGGTTGAGCGCTTCTGCTCTTTCGATGGAAAACTGATCTGAAATTTGCGCAGGCACTTTTGGCAGTATGGCAAATTGTTCTACATCACCGCCTCTCCAGCGGTAAATAGCCTGTTTGCCATCGCCTACTATCATGTTAAAATGATCATAAGACAACGAATTTTCTAATAACGGCAGCAGGTTCATCCATTGCAAGGCAGATGTATCCTGGAATTCATCGATCAGGTAGTTTTGGTAACGTTCGCCTGTTCTTTCATAAATATACGGAACCGGTTGCGAAATCACTATTTCTGAAATCCTCCTGTTGAATTCCGAGATAGAAAGAATATTGTTTTCCTTTTTTATTTCATCAATGATCTTTTCGATCTCGTTGAGCACGGCAAGCGGGTATATATTCGCAAATACCATGTTCATGAGTACATAGTGTTTGTGATGTTTTTCTTTCAGACCGGAAATTTTCAGAAAAGCTTCGATAAGTTGTTCTTTGATTGAGTCGATCCTTGTTTTATCCGATGCTGTGGCTTTCCCTGCGTGCCACTTATCTTGTTCCATGGTTTCTGTTACATAGATATTCGGATTTATCTTTTCAATAAAGCCATTAGAAAGATTTTCAAAATACTTTCCAATACCTGTATTCCCGCGGTAAAATGAGTCGGTTGGAATCTCGTTTTGCCTGATCAGACCAAAGGCTTCACCCGCAGTTTTGATAATGACATTTTCAAATTTAGAAATCGCGCTTCCGAGTTTTCTGCGAATATCAAGGAAATCCTTAATACTTAAATTGCGTAACTTTTCTAAATGAACTAAATTATCTTCTTTGAAAAGCTGTTGCGCATAAGTTTGCAGGTCGTTTTCGATATGCCAGCTTTTCTCATCATCAGCCTTTGCTTCGGTAAATTCAACAAGCGCCTTGGTCAACAACTCGTCCGATCCCGCTTTACTGAGAAGAATATCTATAGCTTCCGAAAGCAATTTGTCTGTATCCATCTCCACTTCAAAGTTGAGGGGGATATTCAGGTCGTGCGCAAAAGTGCGTATAATACGGTGAACAAAAGAATCAATTGTGCATATTGCAAAATCAGAATAATTGTGAAGAATGGAATCTATCACCTGGCGGGCTTTTGCAGATATTTCATGTTCGTTGAAAGATGTGTCTTTTAAAAGCTCAGGTAAAAGAAATTTATACGCAGCGCTTTTTTTATCAGGTGGATCGGCAGATAATTCGGTAAGATACCGGATCACCCTTTCCTTCATTTCATTGGCAGCCTTGTTTGTAAAGGTAATAGCAAGAATATGTCTGAAATGATCAGGTTTGTGAATGGATAGTTTGATATATTCTTTTACAAGAGTAAATGTTTTACCTGATCCTGCGGATGATTTATAAACGTTAAAAGGCATACTTTTTTATTTATGATTTACGAATATAGAATGTATATTTCATAATAATACTTATTTATATTTCTCAAAATGGCGGAGATATTATTTCCGCAAAAATATGTAAAATACTTGTTGTTTTTCGTTGAAAATCATTATTTTTGTTTTAGAAAATCATTGAATGCCCGGTATTATGAAAATTGTAAAATACCTGATAATCCTTACTATTGCATTTATTATTTTTGCTGTTGCCTGTAAAAAGGATGAACTGCAGGCTCCTCCAAACAATGAATATATTCCAACGCCATATTCAATTCAGATCCCAAAGTTTTTTCCTACTTTATTGAATATCCCCGCATACAATCCCATGACTGTTGAAGGTATTGAATTGGGCAGGTATCTTTTCTATGACGGCAGGCTATGTGGCAAACAGGACACGCTGATGTCTTGTGGAACGTGCCACCGGCAAGAATATAGTTTTGAGAACGGACTCGGGTATGCTTTTGGTGTTACAGGGATAAAAACGCCGCATGTAATGCTTCCATTTATAAATCTTGTGTTTAACTCAGGCGGGTATTTATGGAATGGAAAGGTATATCATGGTAATCCTGCTTACAATACTCCTAAAACTTATGGCGGAAACCTTGAAGACCTTTGCTGGATGGGAGTGGTAGCTCCTCACGAAATGCACAGCGATACCAATAAGGCAAAAGCAGCAATTCAGAACATTGCTATATATCCTCCAATGTTTAAAAGAGCATTTGGTTCGGATATAGTAACATTCAAAAATATTTCAAAAGCTATTGCACAGTTCATTCGTACACTGATATCTTCAAATTCCAAATTTGATAAGTACATGAGGGGCGAAGTGAATCTGACCCCGCAGGAATTAAATGGTTATGTGATCTTTAACACCGAAAAAGGCGATTGCTTCCATTGCCATGGTACTATACTTTTTACAACCAATGGATACTTTAATAATGCAAAGGATACTGTTTTTACTGATTCCCGCGACCGTTATGCTGTTACACACGATCCAGTTGATATAGGCGCATATAAAGCATCGACCTTGCGAAATATTTCTCTTGTCGGTCCTTATATGCACGACGGGCGTTTTGCTACGCTTGATGATGTAATCAACTTTTACAGCGAAGGGCTTGTATGGTCGCCTTATGTTCATCCGTTTATGAAAAAGGTTAATGAAGGCGGTGTGCAACTTATTCCTTCCGAAAAAGCTGATCTGAAAGCTTTTTTGTTGTCATTGTCAGATACTTCTTTTATTACGAACCCTGCATTTTCAAAACCTGCCGGCTTGCCTTAATAAGAAGGTCTTTCTATACTTAGTGCTTGTATATAAAGTCCAATATTTTGAATATCGAATAATGATTAACCCCGCCTGACTGGCGTAGTCGGGCAGGGAATGATGATTTACGAAGTGAAAGCAGCTCTTCTGCAATCAAAAATCGTTGTTCCTTGTTCTTAAATCAAATGTGACAATTTATCCCTTGTAAAGTATAGTGAAGACACCAAAGGTGTCAAATGTGAATAGAAAAACTTTTAACAATAATGCTCGCAATTTTTTGCTTGAGCATACATGCACAAACAAAACAATGCGTAATCAAAAGCATTGTTTTAATCAAAATGCCTTCTCAAAATTCAAGTGGTTCAAATTAGGATATGACAAGCGGTCCAGATGTTTATTGTAAAATTTGTACTCAAACAACTGATATATATAAGAGGGAAACAATAACAGATTTAGACCCATCCACTCTTCCAAGAACCTTTAGCTCTTATCTGCCGGTAACATTACCATATTTGAATCAGAAATATTTAATAATGTTTTATGATTATGATGGTAGTTATAAAAGCGATACTTATATTAATGGTTTCAGTTTTAATCCAGCTGATCTTACCTCTTATCCAAGTGGTGCTACATATAGTGGTGATGAAAAATTATCAGTTAAAATAAATTTTGAATGGGAGTAATAATAGGTATTTAATGATTCTTTACTTTTCTACTGCGGAACACAAGTAATAATTACTGAACAATTAAAAAGCTGCTCAAACGAGTGGCTTTTTTTATGTCTTGCTTTCGTACTGTATAAAGTAACCAACCCGTAAGTTACTTTCAATCGCTAAATAGTAAAGCGGGTGGAAAATATTTCTGCCCGTTTTTTATTAAACATATATTTTGTTATTTTTATCATTTATTTTAAAATTTGTTCTGCTCTGATATGGATAGGTGCGTAATTTATTTACAACTAAAAACAAGATGAACTAAAGAATTTTTAGAAAACAAATAGTCGGAAAAATAAAAAAATGGAGTTTATTTTTATTTAGAACCGGATGAATAATCATTAGTAAACAGTTGTAACAAATTTCATTATACGTTTTCAACAATTCCCCAAGCAAGGAAATGCAAAATAAAATTGGAATCATTGATATAAAATCATAACCCATGAAACAGGATAAAATCGTTGTATTTGAAAGCAAAAAAATACGCCGGATATGGTATAGTGAAGAGTGGTATTTTTCGGTTGTTGATATAATTGAAGTACTTACGGATTCACCCACCCCACGTCAATATTGGGGAAAATTGAAACGACGGGAGTTTGTCGCACTTGAGTTGTCCCCAATTTGGGTACAACTGAAATTAGAGAGTGTAGATGGGAAGAAATATGTTACCGATTGTGCGAACGCCAAAAGTATGTTTCGGATTATTCAATCAATTCCATCTCCTAAAGCCGAGCCATTCAAAAAATGGTTAGCTCAGGTAGGTTATGAAAGAGTGCAGGAAATAGAAAACCCCGAACTTGCACAGGAACGCATGAAACATTTGTATGAACAAAAAGGCTACCCAAAAGATTGGATAGATAAACGGATTAGAGGTATTGCCATTCGTCAAAACCTGACCGATGAATGGAAAGAAAGAGGAATTGAAAGCGAAAGGGATTACTCAATACTTACTGCTGAAATATCAAAAGCCACTTTTGGAATAACCCCCTCAGAATACAAAGATTTGAAAAGTTTAACTAAGAAAAATCAGAACCTACGCGACCACATGACTGATTTGGAACTGATTTTCACCATGCTTGGCGAGAAAGTTACAACCGAAATATCGAAAAATGAGAAACCGGATAATTTTAGCAAAAGCAAAAAAGTTGCAAAGCGTGGTGGAAGTGTAGCCGGAAAAGCACGAAAAGAAACCGAAAGAGAGTTAGGCAAAAGTATAATTTCCAAAGAAAACTTTTTACCGAAAAACCCCGACTCAATTGAAGATTATAAAAGTTAAAAAAACGAAGATGGAAATTAATAAATTTGTATTTAACCTATTGGGTAGTTACAAAATATTTTAGTCGGTCGGTAGTGAAAAATAATGTAAATAATATGGCAGCAATCAAAACAATTACCACACAAAAGTATGATTATATGCAAGGGAAGCCAGGAGCGGACTTTGCAGATATTATTCCGGTAATATCCTCTTTTACCGAATACGACAGAGACGGACATACGCTCACTGAAATCACTTATATGAGTGATGGTATTGTTGAACAAAAATGGGAGTATAAATATAACGACAAGGGTTTATTGATTGAAGAAATTCTCATCAATGATGAGGATTTGGTGGATGAGAAAAAGGCTTATGAATATAATAACAAAGGCCGGCTGGTAAAAGAATTTTTAATTTATCAGGATGAATCTTATGATACGACAGAGTATATCTATGATGACGAAGGCAATCTGTTGGAAAAAATTACTGTCGATTCTGATGATGCACTTGAATCAAGGAAAGAAATGAAATATGAAAACAGCAAAATGATTTGCGAAATTTCTTATGATGCTGAAGGTAACATTCTGAATGAAGTGAATTATAAATATGATGAAAAAGGTAATGAAATTGAAATCACCCGTTTTAATGCCGGAGAAAATAAGACCATAAGAACAGAATTTGTCTTTAACGAAAAAGGGGAAAGAATAGAAACGCTGACATACAATTCCAAAGAAGAACTTATAGCCCGTAGCGAGCATGAAGAAGATAACAAAGGGCAATTGATAAAAATTATTGAAGAAGATCGTTTCAATTATAGCTCTACAACAATAACTTATGATGAAAGAGGTAACATGACAGAACAGTTGGAAACAAATAAGGCAGGTGAATTAAGCAGCAGGATAAACAGGAAGTTCGGTGAAAATAATAAGTTGATTGAAGTGGCTGTAACAATAGATCGTCATGGAAAGGCGCTGAACCAGAATTATGTGATACAGTATCTGTATGAGTATTACGGGTAAATTAACCTGGAAATCTTATAGCATAAATTTATTTCCTGACAAAGAGAACGAACTTTGATTTTGATAATTCAAAGTCTTTAATTTCCTCAAACCTTCCGTCTTTTTGAAGTTTTTCAAGGCTTATTCCGTTTTCTATCACAGCGCACCAGTCGTCCCAGATGATCAACGCGTTTTTTTGAATTTCTTTTCCTTCAAACAATTCAGGAAGTTCTTTTCTCTTATTGCTGTCAAAATGATCAATTCCTAATTCGAGACTGATATATGGAGGGTAATAATAATATGTTGAACCGGAATAATTCTTTTTTTTAATATATTTTGCCATTTCTTTAATTAAGATCTGATCGTTGCTCAGTGAAAATTCTTTCTTCCATTTGATAGCGGCAGGATTACCTGTAAAAGGAAAAATCATAATACAGGCAATAACTAGAAATCCTGTAATTCTGCTGAGAGTTTTATACTTCGACAGAATGAATCCGTCGGCTGACGAATTCACTCGCTCAGTATTACCGAATCTAAGCATCTTTGCTTTTGCAAATCTGCCAAGATTCAGTATATTTTTTATCAAAATCCGGGTAATAAAATTGTAACCGTCAAGACTGATCAATGAAATGAATGGGATAACGCAGATCAGGACACGCTTAAGCCCCATGGAGTTAAATATTCCAAAATACCAAAACAAACTATGAGCAACAAGGAATGCAAAAAAGCCACCATATACCAGTAAGAGTTTCTCTTTATAATAATATTCTGAACTTCGGAAAGAGCGATGGAAAAAAGTTGTGATCATGTATGCTATTCCAGATGCAAGAAGAAGATAAATAGGTATCCCGATTACATACGTCATTTGGCCAACAAAGTGAAGAAGTTGACCGGAGCCATAAGTACTGCTTAACTTTGCGTAAGGTATTTCAGTAAATACCCAAAAAAGGTCGTGATAGTAGAAATATCCTGTAATACTATAGAGAACATGCCCTGTAGCAAGAAGCGGCAGTATCCTGAATTTCCTTTTTACAATAAGATAGAATGCGTAAACACCAAGCAAGATAAGACCTTCGGATCGTACAAACGGTAGAAATGAAATCAGTATGGAGGAACTGATCTCTTTTCCTGAAATCAGCAGATATAGTGAAAATACAAGAAAAAATGCGAACAGAGGTTCTGTAAGTCCTGAGAATGTTATAACAAAATAAAGCGGAGCAAAACACAGGAGTACCGCACTTAGAAAGGAATTTTCCTTTGTGATTTTTTTTGAAGTAAGATAAGTAAATATCAATGTTAGCGAGACAACTACACAATTGAATATTTTTATTCCTGTAAATCCGAACTGTGAGAATGGTGAGCTAAGTAATACAAATAAAGGTTTTGCCCAATGATGAAAAAAGAATGAAGGATGAATGAAAGAATATTTCGAAAACAAAAAATGCATGACGCTATCGCCGGAGTCTACGGTTCCATCTTGGGTAAATGAAACAATCACGCATATTGTGAAATACAATATAATTCCGGTAAATACAAATTTATCCTGAAGAGAGATTTTGTTTTGCATACAGAAAATTAGTATTATCAAAAATAAACAAAAATAACATTATGAAAATTTTCTTCATACAATTCTGTACTTTTGCATAGTAATTATTAATCTTTCCATTCTATGAACAGTATTGTTTTTTTCGACTCGGATATATTTGTTTGGGTAATGTTGCCTGTGTTGATTTTTCTTGCCCGTATTTGTGATGTGAGTATCGGAACTCTTCGCCTTATCTTTGTTTCAAAAGGGTTTAAACATATAGCTCCCCTGCTTGGGTTTTTTGAAGTAATTATTTGGTTACTTGCCGTAAGCCAGATTATGAAACATTTAGATAATATAGTTTGTTATATTGCTTATGGCGGAGGCTTTGCAATGGGTAATTATATAGGCATGTACCTGGAAGAAAAAATCTCTATAGGCAGTGTGATTATACGTGTGATTCCGAAAACAGATACTACTGAATTAATCAATGAATTACGGGAACAAAATTTCGGACTTACTGTAGTTGATGCTGAAGGTTCACTTGGAAAAGTAAAGATGATTTTTTCAGTGATAAAAAGAGAAAATATCGAACAATTTGTGTCGGTTATTAATCGCTATAATCCTCATGCATTTTATTCGATAGAGGAAGTGAAAGCCGTGAACGAAGGAGTATTCAGGCGGGAAAGAAAAAAGATGTTCGGTAAATTCAGCTTTATTAATAAAAAAGGAAAATAAGGTAATCTACAAGCCCCAAGAATCAAATTCCAAGAATCAAATTCCAAGCTCAAGGTTTCCATAGTTATTTATAATGGAGGTGACAATCAATTTTAGTTCTTTTGTTTTTTCTTTGAATTTGAAATTTGGATATTGGGGCTTGAGACTTTGTGGCAGAAATAGTCAAATAACCTGAAAGTAACAATTTTATTCTATAAGAGTATTCCATCCGAATTTATCATCAAGTTCACCGTATTGAATACCCTGTAACCTTTTGTAAAGCTTTGTGGAAATAGTCCCTGCTTTTCCATCTTTGCAGTATTCAAATACTTTTTTGCTGTCTCTGTCGAGTATCTTTTTTATAGGGGTAATAACTGCAGCAGTGCCACAGGCGCCAACTTCATCAAATTCTCCAAGTTCTTCAACGGTTACTTTTCTTCGTTCTACTTCCATTCCCATGTCTTTAGCAAGATCAATAAGGCTCATATTTGTAATAGAAGGCAGAATAGAATCGGATTTGGGAGTTATATATTTATTCCCCTTGATGCCAAAGAAATTAGCAGGACCACATTCATCAATGTATTTCTTTTCTTTTGCATCAAGGAATAATACCGAAGCAAAGCCATCAGAACGTGCTCTTTCGGCCGCTTTCATGCTTGCAGCGTAATTGCCGCCAACTTTTATATGCCCTGTTCCGAGAGGCGCTGCACGATCGAAATCGCGTACGATCTGGATAGTTACAGGGTTAAAACCTTCTTTGAAATAAGGTCCGACAGGTCCGGCAAAAATCATGAACATATATTCCTTAGCAGGTTTTACGCCTACCTGGGGACCTGATCCGATTAAAAGAGGTCTTAAATATAATGATGCACCTGTTCCGTAAGGAGGGATGTATTTTTCATTCATCCTGATAACAGTAATCATTGCTTCTTTAAAAAGCTCAGTAGGTATAAGCTGCATAAGAATCCCTTCGGCTGAGCGATTCATGCGTTTTGCATTTTCTTCCCAACGGAAAACACGAATTTTGCCATCCTTTCCCCTGAAGGCTTTTAATCCTTCAAAAGCTTCCTGTCCGTAATGCAATGCGGTAGCAGCAATGTGAATGTTCAGATATTCGGAAGAGGATATCTCTAATTTGCCCCATTCGCCGTTTTTCCAGTAACAGCGAACATTGTAATCGGTTTTGAAGTAACCAAAGGGCAGGCTTTTCCAATCAATATTCATAGCTGTATGTTTTTAGTGTTTTCCAATCTTTTTGGTACGGGCTAAAGTAGTAATATATTTTTATCACAAATAGTTTAATTTTTATTTATTTATTTAAAAAAAATATTTTGATAATTGATTTTTTTTCTTAAGGGATTAAAGGAAATGGAATAATCAGAGGTCCGTTCGCAATGACGACTTTATATACAGGCACTATTTAGATTACAGAATTAAAAAACAGTGAGTGATTATTTTACTCGCTGTTTTTTTATGCCATAAACGATGATAAAAAAAGCCGGCAGAAAGCACCGGCTAAAAAAAAAACAAAACAGATCAGTTGGTAAGCAACTGCTTCACAATTTCTGAAACAGTTTTGTTTTCAGCCTTTCCGGAAAGTTCTTTAGTGGCTAATCCCATTACTTTTCCCATATCTTTAATGGAAGAAGCTCCTGTTTTTTTAATAATACTTATAATTATTTTTTTTATTTCTTTTTCACTTACAGGAGCGGGAAGGTATTGTTGTATTATTTCAGCCTGAAAAAGTTCGGGCGCAGCAAGGTCATTACGGTTCTGGGCGGTGTAAATTTCGGCAGCTTCTTTTCGCTGTTTTAATAATTTCTGCAGAATTTTTATTTCGGTTTCTTCGGTTACCGGTTCCCCTGATGTTTGCGCAAGCAGCAAAGCAGCTTTGATACTACGAATGGCATCTAATTTTTCGCTTTCCTTTGAAAGCATCGCTGCTTTAATATCGTTATTTACCTTGTCAATCAGGTTCATATTAATCTACGTTGTCGTGCAGGAAGGAATTATTAGATTTTAGTTCTGCTTTATTGTCTTCTCCTTCAGTCAATGAAAAGCGCGAAATGTTTGATTCGGAAGAAGGCGTAACGTTAGATAACACTACATTTTTCCTTTTATAGGCTGGTTCATTTTCCAGTGCGGTAATATCCAGCGCATTTCTAATTCTCGTGCTAAGCCCCCTGAGTGCGGCAATACGCTCCTGCCTCTTTTTTAACACTTCAGGATTTGTTTCGCTTACATCAATTTCTTTCTCAACAAGGGTTTCTCCTTCTCTTTTCTCTTCTGATTTTATAACAATTACCGGTTCATTCAGAATATTCGGTTGAAACTCCGTCTTTTTTTCTTCTTTAAGATATGGTTCCGAATCAAATAATGTTCTTTCTTTCTGCGCATTCGAAGTCATGATCGTTTTTCCCGCATTTGTTTCGACTCTCTTTGTACTTTTACTCACTAATTTAATATCATTGTAGTCTTCATTTTCAGGGAATGCAGGGATTTCCTGTTCAGCCACAGCTTCGTTATTCCAAGGCACGACTGTCTTTCCTTTTTGTTTAACCATATCTGAGTAATTGACTGATTCACCCGAATTAAAGCCGGTAGCAATGATGGTAACGCCAATTTGATCGCCTAGCAATTCATCAACACCATTACCCCAAATAATTTCGGCAGTAGAGCCGGATTCATTCTGAATATATTCAGTGATCTCAGAAACTTCGTCCATGGTGATTTCTTCTCTGCCGGAAGCCATATACAAAAGGATATTGCTGGCGCCTGTAATCTGATTGTCATTGAGCAGAGGAGAAGACAAAGCCATTTCAACAGCTTTAAGCGCCCTGTTTTCGCCTTCGGCAAAACCGGATCCCATTATAGCCACACCACTGTTTTTCATTACCGTTTTTACATCTTCAAAGTCAACATTAATGTAACCTGGAACGGTGATGATCTCTGCGATTCCTTTTGCAGCATTAGTAAGTATATTGTCAGCTTTACCGAATGCTTCAGAAAGACAAAGGTTACCGTAAAGTTCTCTTAATTTATCATTGCATATCACCAGAAGGGTATCCACATTTTTTCTTAATTCACTGATACCTTCATCTGCCTGTAATCTTCTTTTTCTGCCTTCGAATGAAAATGGAATAGTAACAATTGCAACGGTAAGAACACCTAATTCTTTTGCAGCGGCAGCTATTACAGGGGCTGCACCTGTACCTGTACCGCCACCCATTCCTACAGTGATGAACAACATTTTGGTGTTTTTTTCGAGCAATGATTTAATCTGGTCTATATTCTCAATCGCAGCATTTTTACCAACAGCAGGGATTGAACCGGCGCCCCTTCCTTCTGTGAGGCTCGCGCCAATTTGTATTTTTGTAGGGACAGGACTTATGTCAAGTGACTGCACATCGGTATTGCAAACGATGAAATCAACTCCTTCAATTCCTTGTCTGTACATGTGGTTAACGGCGTTGCTTCCGCCGCCACCAACGCCAATAACCTTTATTACAGAGGATTGGCTTTTGGGAAGATCGAATTGTATCATTTCATTCATAGGTAAAATCTGTTGGATAAAAATACTTAATAGATATAAGACTTAACAAAGTAATATTATGAATTTATTAACATGAATTTCTCATAAAATGTTAATATTTATTGATGGGTTAATTTGTGCTTGTATATAAACTCATCGTTTTAAATTATTCGTTGCTATAAATGCAAATTTTAAAATGCAAAATTTTATAAATCATCATAACCCTTGATAATTCTAAGTTATATAAATTTACAATTTACAATTTAATTTTTGCAATTTGCAATATTTTTTATTTTTAACTACTTTATGGACAGACACTAATTAGTTCCGCCGTCCTCAAAAAACTCCTTTCCCTTAGCAAAAAATTTATCGAAGAAACTTCCTTTAGTTTTCTTTGAATGATTTTGAACGACATTTTTATCTTTTACTTTATCCTTGTCTTTGTTTTCCGCTTTTTCGAGACGTTTAAAGCCTTTAATAACGAGCCCTACCGCGGTTGCAAACATAGGGCTTGCAATCTCTTCGGATACATTTTTTGCAAGATGTTCATTCGGATAACCAATCCTGGTATCCA
>JBBAAT010000018.1:0-17922 GCA_041658145.1 Bacteroidales bacterium
AAAATTCCTGAATGCCGGTTTTATTGTGATGGATCCTTATACCGGTCAGGTGAAAGTATGGGTAGGCGGAATTAATTACAGGTTCTTTAAATACGACCACGTAAACCAGGCAAAACGCCAGCCCGGCTCAGCATTTAAACCCTTTGTTTATTGTGCTGCTATTGATAAGGGATGGTCGCCCTGCGATAAGATTGTTGATAAGCGGATAACAATTAAGTACGTTGAAGATGGTGTTAACAAAACCTGGTCCCCTCATAATGCCAGTTGGAAATATACGGGCAAAAATATGACTCTGCGCAATGCAATGGCACGTTCAATTAATTCTGTAACCGTTCAGCTTTCAGAAAAAATAGGTTACCAGACTATTGCTGATTACGCCAATAAATTAGGTATTTTAAGCAAATTGAAACCGGTGCCTTCAATCGGGCTTGGCTCCAATGATGTATCATTGCTGGAAATGGTGGCTGCATATTCCACTTTTCTTAATCATGGTATCTATACTGATCCTTTTCTTGTATTGAAGATAACTGACAGGGATGGTAATATTATTAAAGAATTCAAGCCGGAACAAAAACGTGTATTAAGCGAAGAAACAGCCAACCTGATGGTTTATATGCTTAAAGGTGGATTGGAAGAGTCGGGTGGTACGTCGCAGGCATTGTGGGATTATGCAGAAATATTCGGAGACAATGAAATAGGAGGAAAGACAGGCACTTCATCAAATTATTCTGATGGCTGGTTTATTGGTGTTACCAAAGATCTTGTTGCAGGTTCGTGGGTAGGAGGGGAAGACCGCTGCATCCATTTCCGGAAGGAAGAAAAAATGGAAGGCTGCCACACTGCATTGCCTATCTTCGGTATATTTATGACAAAAGTTTATAAAGATCCTAAAACCAAAATTACAAAAGGACGATTTCCGAAACCTATCATCGATATCGGAAAAAAATATTATTGCCCTACTCCATGGGAAAAGAAAGATACCACTGAAGAAGGTCTGGATGAAAATATTCTGCAAGAAAATGATAATCCCGTCGAAAAACAAAAAGCCAAGTCTTTGATAAAAATCAGGAATGGATTTTAATTAGAGATTCCGAATACAGAAAGAAAATAATATACAGAGGCGCCTATAATTGCCGAGACAGGAATTGTCAGTATCCATGCCCAAAATATTTTCCCTGTAACGCCCCACTTCACTGCAGATGCACCTTTCCGCGCTCCCACTCCTATTATGGAACCTGTAATCGTGTGAGTAGTACTAACAGGTATGCCGAAAAGGGTGGCTCCGAATAATGTTAAAGAGCCGGCTGTTTCAGCACAAAATCCTTCAAATGGCTTCAGATTGGTAATTTTTTGTCCCATGGTTTTTATGATTCTCCAGCCACCGAATAATGTTCCCAAGCCCATAGCAGCGTGGCATGTTAACACAATCCATAAAGAAATGGGATCATTTTTTGTAACATGACCGGTAACAATCAATGCCACCCATATTATGCCCATTGATTTCTGAGCATCATTGCCACCATGTCCTAAGCTGAATGCGGCAGCAGACAGAAACTGAAGCCTGCGGAAATATTTATCAACATAAAAAGGGGACGAATTTTTGCATATAAAAATTACCACGCCGGAAATAATAAATGACATAAGCATACCTAATACAGGAGCAACTACAATAAATATTACAACTTTAAGGATGCCAGATAAAACTATTGAATTAAAGCCCGCACATGCAATAGCTGCGCCTGCCAGACCGCCCACCAATGTATGAGAGGAACTGGATGGAATTCCCCGCCACCATGTCAATAAGTTCCATGTTATGGCGGCTACAATGGCGGCTGCTATAGTTGTCAGATTAATAACATCAGGATTAACAATGCCTTTGCCCATAGTAGTTGCTACGGTTAAAGGGAAAATCAAAAAAGCTATAAAATTAAAAAACGCCGCCCATGCAACAGCAGCAAATGGTGAAAGTACTTTTGTAGAAACAATAGTAGCAATAGAATTTGCACAATCGTGAAATCCATTTATGAAGTCAAATATTATTATAATACCGATTACTATAATTAGAAATGTCATATAAATTTTATTGATGTATAAATATTTTTGATTTTCTCACTTCCTTCTATAATTATGCACTTTTAATAATTATTGTTTTAATAATATCAGAAGTGTCTTCAGCTCTGTCTGTTGCCCTTTCAAGTGCTTCAATAATCGCTTTCTTTTTTATAAGTTCTATTGCATCTGGTTCCTTCTCAAATAATTGCGAAATAGCATAATGATAAATAATATCTGCCTTATTTTCAATCTCATTAATTTTAATACAAGCCGTTATACAATTATTAGATTTTTTTAAATTTCTCAATCCTTCTACAGCACATTTAATCTCTTTTGATGCGTCCAGAATTAAATCTGCAATGGATAAAAATTCATCCATATAGGATTTTGGTTTGTATAATTTCACTTTTTGGCTGGCGCTATCAATCATATCTACAACATCATCAATGGCAGATGCTAATTCGTGGATGTCGTCACGGTCGAACGGAGTAATAAATGTCGTATTAAGCTCCTCGTAAATCTGATGTGCAATGTTATCGCCAGTTGTTTCCAGCTCTTTTATCTTAACAACTAATGTTTCTCTTTCAGATTGGTCGTTTGTTGACATTAATTTTTTTAATAATTCGGCTGATTGAACCAGATTTTCGGCACTTTTTTCAAATAAAATGAAGAAATTTTTCTGTTTTGGAACAAGAATCTGAAATATTTTTTCAATGCCCATAATTGTATGTTTTTAGATTAATACTTTTTACAAAATTTTTAAATTATATCTATTAAAGTCTGATAATCATTGCAAATTTCACTTATTAATGTTAAGCATATATTAACAGAATATTAATTTGTTATTAAAATTTACACTGTAAACGAATAGTGAGAACATTATCTTTTAAATCCCTTGTATATCCTGATAAAAACATTGTATGTATTTATACCAGCAAAAATGCAGTACTAAAGCGGATCGTGTCGCTGCATAAAATGGACTGGCTAATGAAAAAAGGCAGGAGTTACAAATTTTTCTGTTATTTCTTTTTATTTGCTTCCGCATCCTTATTTTCTTTAAGTTTTTTTGTTCTGTGCTTCAGAACTTTTGCTTCAATAAAGAAAATAATTTCTTCGGCAATATTTTTTGTCTGATCACCTATACGTTCAAGTTTTCTTACCACAGACAGGATATTCAGGCTGTGTTCAATTTCTTCCGGCTTCATTTTAATATATTCACTAATAGTTGTATTTGCTTTTCTGTTTATGTTGTCGAGTTTTTCGTCCCTGTTGAAAATGGTTAGCGCCAGCTGATTATTTTCTTTATTGAAAGCATGGAAAGTGTCGCACAGCATTGCATTGCATTCTTCGTACATTTCGATGACACTGGTTTTTGCAAAAAGTTCTTTATTAAATGATGAGTCCATGTCTTTAATAATTAGTGCAATTCCCTGTGCATAATCGCCTATTCTTTCCAGATTGTAATTGATTTTAAGAACAGCAAGAACAAAACGTAAATCAATTGCTACCGGGTTGTATAATGCAAGCACATGTTCGCAATCCCTGTCTATCATTAGTTCATATACATTGACGCGTTTTTCATTTATATCAACTTCTGTTGCAAGATCTTTATCAAAATTGCTCAATGCATTTTTAGCTTTGTTCATCTGGCTTACAACGAGCATCCACATTTCAGAAAGTTCTGATTTGAGCGATTTAAGTTCTGTATCTAAGTGTGTCATTTTATTTGCGATTTAAATATTTTGGACTTAAGATTTGAGATTTAACAATGATAATCCATCAACCAAATCTTCCTGTAATATAATTTTGAGTTCTTTTGTGTTTTGGATTTGTGAAAATTTCTTTTGTAGAGCCATATTCTATCAGTTCGCCAATATAGAAAAATGCAGTATTATCGCTTATTCTGGCAGCTTGTTGAATATTATGAGTAACAATAACAATAGTGTAATTTTTCTTAAGACTGAACATAAGCTCTTCGATTTTAGCAGAAGATATGGGGTCAAGGGCAGATGTAGGCTCGTCCATAAGAACAACGGAAGGTTCAATAACAAGCGCCCTTGCAATACACAAACGTTGCTGTTGCCCGCCGGATAAATCCATTGCCGATTTTTTCAATGAATCTTTTACCTCATCTAATAAAGCAGACTGGGAAAGGGCTTTCTCAACCTGATTATTAATAAACTTTTTATCTCTGATGCCATTTACTCTCAGTCCATACGCAACATTTTCAAAAATGGACATAGGGAAGGGGTTTGGCTTTTGAAAAACCATACCTACTTTTTTACGAAGTTCATCAACACGAACTCCTTTTGCATAAGCGTCTTCTTCTTCAATCAGCACCTGACCTGTAATTTTACACCCTTCAATGAGGTCATTCATTCTATTAAGAGCTCTTAAATAAGTTGATTTCCCGCAACCCGAAGGTCCCATCAATGCCGTAATAGAATTTTTATTCATGCTCATGGTAACATTTTTTAAAGCATGAACCTCTTTATAATATACATTTAAATCAACCGTTTCAATGACTTTCATTTCATTTTACTTTAAATTTCTTCCCGAAATAATTTCTTAGAACATTTGCAAGAATATTTATGATAAGAACAATGGCAATAAGTACCAAAGCCGTTCCATAAGCAATTGGTCTTGCTGTTTCAATATCAGTTCCGCTTGTTGCTAAAACATAGAGATGATAAGGTAAAGCCATTACCTGGTCATAAATTCCTGTTGGTAGTTTAGGTAAAAAATATGCAGCAACAGTAAAAAGAATAGGAGCTGTTTCACCGGAAACTCTGCCTATTGAAAGTATAAGACCTGTAATAACATTCGGGAAAGCAATTGGGAAAACAACCTTTCTTGTGGTCTGCCATTTTGATGCACCGAGCGCAAGACTTGCATGCCGGAAAGTATTGTCAACAGCCGCAAGCGATTCTTCTGTAGTGCGAATAACTACAGGAAGTACAAGCAAACCAAGAGTCAACGACCCTGCTATTATTGAATCTCCGAATCCTAATTTGTTTACAAAAAGCGCCATCCCAAACAAACCAAATACTATTGATGGAATTCCGGAAAGATTGTTAGTCATGATCCGTATTAAATTTTTTAACGGTTTCCATGTTGCATATTCTTGGTTGTATATTCCTGCCAACACTCCTATAGGGAATGCAAAGATCATACTGCCTGCTATAAGCCATAATGTCCCAATAATTGCCGGATATATTCCACCTGATGTCATTCCTTCGGTGGGTGATTCAGTAAGAAAATCCCAACTGATAACGCCTATCCCTTTTATAAATATAAATGAAAGGATCACTAATAAAACTCCAACAACTGAAAGGCTTAGAATACGGAATATCCAGAACATCAGCCTCTGATTAAATCTTTTTCTTTTTCCCGAGGTAGTCTGAGATATCATAATTGAAAATTATTTATGTGCATATCTTCTTTTTGATGAAATCCATTCCACCAATAAATTTGTGATAAGTGTAATGATAAACAAAATACATCCGAGTGCGAACAATGATTTATAATGTAATCCTCCCTGTGGCGCTTCTCCTAGTTCTGCGGCAATTGTAGCTGTTATTGTTCTTATAGGTTGAAGAAATGAATGAGGCATAACTGCTGCATTTCCTGTAACCATAAGCACAGCCATCGTTTCCCCGAAAACTCTTCCTATTCCAAGTATTACGGCGGCTGTGATTCCCAGTATTGAATGAGGAATTACAACCCTGACAATAGTCTGTAATTTTGTTGCACCCAAAGCCAGACTGGCTTCCCGCATAGAATTAGGCACAGTGCGTAATGCATCTTCAGCAATTGTAATGATGGTAGGAAGCACCATGATCGCAAGAATAATGCTGCCCGACAAGGCCGTTTCACCGACAGAAAGATTAAACATTTGTTTAACAAGAGGAACTATTATTACAAGTCCGAAAAACCCATAAACTACTGAAGGTATGCCTGCCAGAAGTTCTATCATTGGTTTTAAAATGTTCCTTATCCTGATGTGCGCAACCTCCGACATGTATATTGCGCATGCAAGTCCCAATGGCAAAGCGAGCAGTATGGCTCCAAGACAAACCCATAATGTTCCCATAATTAAAGGGAGAACACCAAGCTGTGCAACTGGCTCTGCAGTGGGAAACCATTGTTTTCCTGTTATAAAATTACCAAGGGTAACATTTCCAATATCCAGTTTTTTACCTGTAAAATCAGTGCTCAGATATTTGGTTGGTATATAAGCAATAATTGCTTTTTCTTCTGTAACAAGTTCATTTATCTTTTGAGGTAGAAACTCAAAATTTTCCCCGATCTCAGCGTCAGTAAAGTATTTGCTGATATCATTGATTGTAAAAGTTTTAATTTCTTTATCAAATCCGCCGACCTCTTTCCAGTTAATAATTTTTTCATCAAAAATATCTTTGATCTGTTCAGGTTTTAAATTAGAGGTAGGATTTGATTTATTTACGGCAAGAATAAAATCGTTTTCAATTGGTTTATCACTGAAAAGGCTAAAGCCTTCCTTGAATAGAAAAATAATGATCAACAGCACTGTAAGGCTTGTTACAGTGCTGCTGATGGTAAGGGTACCTTCAATAATTTTTTCAAATAACCTGCTGAATAAACTTCGTCGTCGTTTCATAAAAAAGGTATAGTTAAATCACAATTAATTTGCAGTTAAAGGAACATAGCCGGTTTCAGAGACAATCTTTTGTCCTTCTGTTCCAAGAACCCATGTCATTGCAGGTTTCAAACCAGCTTCCAGTGTTTTTAAATAATAGAAATATAAAGGTCTTACTACAGGATACGTTTTATCCTGAGCCGTTTTCAAACTTGATGCAACGTAGGTCGTTCCTTTGTCATACGAAACGGAAACGTCGCTTACTGTTGAGTTCACATAAGCTAATCCCACATACCCGATTGCTCCTTTAGTTTGGCTTACAGATTGAACAACTGCACCGGTAGCAGCCATCATCAGACATGAAGAAGAATAATTTTTACCTTTTAGAACATGTTCTTTGAAAAACTCGAATGTTCCAGAACTTGACTCGCGGGAATAACATACAATCGCGAAATCATCACCACCTAAATCTTTCCAGTTTGTTATTTTTCCTGTGAAAATTCCTTCCAGTTGTTCACGCGTAAGTTTCTTTACTTTATTAGCAGGATTTACGATAACTGAAAGGGCATCATAAGCTACAATCGTTTCTACATAGGCTTTCCCTGCTTCCTGGAGTTTGAGTTTTTCGTCCATCTTTATTTTTCTGGATGCAATTGCTATATCAGTATATCCATCTATAAGAGCTGCAATTCCAACTCCGCTTCCTCCTCCGGTAACAGAAATTGATGTTTCTGGATTCAGCTTCATGTATGCTTCAGCCCACTTCTGAACAACAGGCAGAAGTGTATCGCTTCCCTTTATTCTGATGGAAACTGACAGAGGAGCCGTAAATGACATTGTTATTATGACCACCAGCGCGATAATTAATTTCTTTTTCATAATATTTGTTTTTTATTTGGTTTTTTAATGTGAGATTTTGATTATTAAAATTTATATTGAATTCTCAACGTGAAAACATTGTCGAGTAAATCATTTGTGTATTTTGAAATTTTTGTTTTTTCATTTTTAACTATATCATAATATGCCATTATTTTTACGTTTTCATCCCAATGGTATATCCAGCCAATACCAATAGTTGTGTACTTAATATCCGTTGACGAAAGTTTTCCGTTTGCAGATGTTACTCCTGTAACATCAATTTCACTTCCTTTAACTTCAGTATTTGGATCGTACCAGTCATACTTCAGTACCAATTGATGCTTTGTATTTCCAATATTCTGACAGAAGTAAAAATATGCTCCGTTAAATTTGCGGATATAAGTATCAGCATTAGGTGCAGTGGTTGTAACAGTTCCTGTTACTGGAAGAGTTACTGTAATAGTTGTATCGCCTGAGTTTGCGGGGATATTTATAGTTCCTGTTGCTGTTCCGGCAATATTTGTTGTTGAACTTCCTGTTGGCTGTGCGCTTGGAGATGCAGAGCTGCTACTTGTTCCGGGTTGTGTACCCATTATAAATTCTCCTCTTAGCGTTGTCATTCCAAAAGGTGTTTCTATGCTTAATTGAGCATCTGCACCCATGTATTCTCTTTTAGCAATGACTCCAACTTTTCCTGTTACTTTTTTAAATGCCTTTACACCACTTGAAAGAGTCTCTATTCCTTCGTAATAGGTTGTTGTACCTTCTCTCCAACCACCATTATAATAAGAAACACCCAATCCGTATTTTATCTTTTCATTCTTTTTTGATTTAGCTATAACAAGGTGCCCGATAAAGTCTTTTTCTTTGTCAAAGTCGCTGGCAATGCCGGTTCCATTAAACATCCCTGCTTCAAGTGTGAAAAAATTAAAACGTGAAGTTTTTGGTGGATTGAATACTATTGATGCTCCGAGATCTCTTTCACCCGGAAAAATTATCTGGCTCATACGTCCGCGTTCAGGTGATTCTCTCATACTTGACGAAAAGGGTATTTCGTAACCAAAAGGTCTGTTATAGATACCTGCTTTAATACTGAATGAACTTAACCAGGGTTCGGTAAACTGTGCATACATATCTTTAGTTGCGAACCCTTTTTCTGTAACATCAAATTGCATTACGTACTGTGATAAGGTATTTATATAAGCAATTTTTATTCTTCCTCTTCTCACCATAAATCGCTTGTCGGAATTTGAAGGAAAATCTCCACCGGCGTATGATTTTGTTCCAGATGAATCTGCAACCTGGAATTGTGCTTGTACATACCCGGAAATTTTTACTTTTTTCAGTATTCCTATATCACTTTTAATCATGCTGATTTCGTTTGCCAAACTATCTTCTTTTGACAAATCCTGTGCGAAAATTAAACTTGTATTTGTACATAAAAACAACACAAGCAATGTTTTTGTTAATTTCTTTCTTGTGTTCATTTTTTCATAATTTATGGTTTTGGTTTCGCATGCAAAGAAACATGACTAGTATTAACACTATGTTAAATACCGGTTATGTTTTTATGAAGAATATGTGAAGAAAGTGTTAAGTGGTTGGAAAAACAATCACAAATAAATCAGCTAACGTTTGTTCAATTGATAAGGGTACTTTTCGTGATGCCGGTTTAAATATGGATATACACGGTTTGCATGTAGCTTTCTTTGCAGTCAGTCTGAGAAATTCAAAAAGGAAAAATATCAGCCTTTAAATTTATATCCTACGCCAAATATCGTTTTTATACAATCTTCACCTATTTTTTCACGGATTTTGCGGACATGAACATCAATAGTCCTATCGCCAACAAGTGTATCGTTGCCCCATACTTGCGCAAAAATTTCTTTACGGCTGAAAACTTTCGATGGCCTGGATGCAAGCAACAAAAGCAAGAGAAACTCTTTTTTGGGAAGGATAATTTTTTTCTCATCCATGAACACCAGAAATTTTTCCTTATCAATGGTCAGGTTTTCTGCCCGGATAATCCCCTTTTCGCAATCTTGTTCCTGTGTGGAAATAAAAGATGCCCTTTTTAAGATAGCATTAATTCTGCTAATAAAAACTTTGGGTTTGATGGGTTTCGTTATATAATCATCAGCGCCTGCATCAAATCCGGCTATCTGTGAATAATCTTCCCCTCTGGCAGTTAGAAATGCAATCATTGAATTATGTAATGAAGGGATACTTCTGATTTTACTACACGTTTCTATACCATCCATCCCCGGCATCATAACATCAAGGATTATCAGGTTGGGCTTTTTTTCGGATGCTATGCGTATAGCTTCTTCACCGTTTGATGCAGTATAAACTTCAAAATTTTCTTTGCTGAGATTATAACTCAGAAATTCGAGTACATCCGGCTCATCGTCCACTAGCAGGATTATATTTTTGGGGGTTTCCATAATGGAAATTTATTTTATGATGCAAAGTAACAACCCGTGTGTTAAGTCAATATTAAAACCGCCTTAAGTTTATATTAAGATTGTGTAAAGAAATTGTTATGTGGAAGCGTATTGCGCAGCGTTAAAATATATAATGAACTGGCTGAGTTATTACAGTCTATATTAATTTATGGGATTTGATGGTATTATACTGCAAACGGTGATAATTAAAGCTTTCTTACTATATCAAGCAGTCATTATGCTGAAGCGTCATTAACTTCGCTGTCATTGGTCATTAGCTTCAAGTTCCTTTTAGCTATTTCCCAATATCAATGAATTTCTATCAATTTCTATCAATTTCAATGAATATCCTAATATCTATTAATATCATTTTCTTTTTAAAAATGAATGACTAATGACTTAATGACCATTTTAAGTATATCTTTCGCCAAATATTGCCGTACCTATCCTTACCATAGTACTTCCTTCTTCTATAGCAATCGGGTAATCGCCCGACATACCCATAGACATTTCTTTAAAATAGAGTTTGTCATAGAAATATTTTTCTTTAATAAGTTCAAAGTATGATTTTAGGTCTTTGAATTCTTTTCTCACAAGTTCCATATTCTCCGTGAATGTTGCCATACCCATTACTCCGCATATCCTGATATTATGCATTACTTTAATGTCAGGAGAATCAAGTATTGTAAAGGCTTCACTTATGTCAAGTCCGAATTTGCTTTCTTCGCCGGCAATATACATTTCAAGCAGACAATTGACAATGCGATTATTTTTGGCAGCTTCCTTATCAATCTCTTTTAACAATTTCAGGCTGTCAACGCTGTGAATCAGGGAAACGAAAGGAGCAATGTATTTTACTTTATTTGTTTGTAAGTGTCCGATAAAGTGCCATTCGATATCAGCAGGAAGTTGTGGGAATTTTTCGGTCAGTTCCTGAACACGGTTCTCTCCGAAAATTCTATGTCCGGCATCATATAATTCTATAATATGCTGTACCGGCTTTGTTTTGCTCACGGCAATCAGCTTTACATTAACCGGAATCTGATTCTTGAGTTTTAAAAGGTTTTCCTGAATACTCATTTTTCTATTTCCTTAACTGATGTTACGCATATTTTATATTTATATATTTATGTCACTCAGAGCCGGACATAGCATAGATTTGCGGGATAGCGTCCGTGTCGAAGAGTGACTATGTATTGGTCGGGCTTCGACACATCCCGAAGGGGGGATGGCTCTGCCTGACCGCTAAATTTAGTAATCATTTATTATATTTGCGTAACATTAGTTAATAATTGACTTTGTTTTAGTGAGCATTAATTTTGTAAACAAGAAGCGAATTGTACTCTCCATTCAGTTCTCCAAGATGCTTGCTGATATCCGGATTTTCAGCATAGACTTTGTCAGTCAGCAAAACATAATCAGCGCCGCTTTTCACACATTCTTCAAATCTCTTCAAAGCCTCTTTTGCCGTATCCTGTATTGTCCAACCGGGCCTGTTCAGAAAATACAAACTGCCGTTAGGCGTATAATCTGTTACCACAATAAACTTTGCATCGCTTGAAATTCCTGATGAATCAAGATACTTCCCGGTATCCTTTAATACTATACCGATTTTTGCAAATTTATCGCCCTTGTTATCATTATACCTTCTTTGCAGGTTCAATTTGCCATAATTAAGGCTTAATACAGCCAATAAAAGAAATGCTGCTTTTATGAATATGCTGTTAAAAACTTTCGGGAACTTATTTTTAACGGTAAGTAGAGCGTTTACTATCAGGAAAATTATTGCAGGGATAAGCGTAATAAAGTAATAATCGTGATCCCTGAATTGAATGTAAAAAAGGACGAAGAAACAGAGACTTCCTGCAAAAAGAATATAAGCCACTGAAGCCGGCAATCGGCTTGATTTCCTGATAAAGATCAAGCCAAAGATTGCAAGGATAAAAAACGCATGAAATGTTGATTGAAAATAGTATTTGGTGTACCAGTATCTGATAATGTAATCCCAGGTTACTGCTATTTCCTGTTTTGATAATTTCCATATCGGGCATATTCCTGTGAGAAAATAATAATCATTATTCAACAAATTGTATTTTTTTACAAACATGTTCCATGAAAAAACCAGCAGAATGCAGATCGAAAATGAAATCGCTGCAAGGGTTTTGCTTTTGAAAATGTTTTTCCCCGTTATCTTAAACTTAAATGTTTCGAGCAGGAAAAGAGATAATACTGTTAATGGATTAATGAGGTATGTTACTTTTATAAGGCTGGCTAATGTGAAAAAAGAAAGACTCACATATAAGTCCCTGTTCTTTTCTGATCTGATAAATTTGAAAAACCCCCACCACCCGATCAGTGTAAATCCCAGCGCTGCAGGATCAGGGATGAAATTGTTGGTGTAATAGATCAGGACACTGGATGAGAAAAAAATAAAGGTAAGACATACTGCATAAAAATAATCTTTCAGAATTTCGAGGATAATTTTATATAAAAAGAAAAATCCCGTGAATACAATCAGAACATTTACCAATCTGAGAAAAAATTCTTTCTCTCCAAAAATATGATACAATAAAGCTACAAAATAATAGATAACCGGAAATTCACAGGCTGCCTTGCCATCCGTGCTGTTCAGGCTGAATACGCGCGGTTCGAAAAAGTTCATGCCATGTCTGTAATAATTTGCCACAAACGAAAGGCTGTCGGTTTGCCTGGTAAAATGAATTCCCTGCGGACGGTAAAATAAAATCTTGTGGTATTCCAGAAAAAAAGCCACAACAATGAATAATAACCAGACAAATAAAACCTGAAAAAACAGCTTGTTTTGAGATATAATGGACTTGATTTTCATAGATGATTAAGAGTGCACAATGGTTTGCGTGTAGCTGTTTTTCAGTATTTTATATTATTATTCCGGTTTCCAATTAAGCAAAAGAATTAAATCTATTTTTAAATTGCAACGTAGTTGCAAAATCTTTGTAATAAAAAATCTGATAAGAAATCGGAGCAGCGTAGCTGCGAAATCTTAATCATACCACTCAAATAAATATTGTTCATTGTATTCTATGTCCAATTTTTGTAACATCAATAAATATTCTTCTTTGAAAGTTCTTTTTTTGTGATGCTCCCGCTGATTTAAAATATATTTTGCCACATCATCAATTTGTGATTTTGAATACGTAAATGCACCAAAACCGTCCTGCCAGTTAAATTTTCCTAAAATCCATTTTTTATCATTGATAAATTTTGAAGAGTTGGCTTTAATATCTCGGGTTATATCAGATACAGATACTGTAGGATGTAGTCCCAATAAAATGTGTGTATGGTCAGGGTTGACATATAATGCAAGGGGTTTACATTTTTTGTTATTAATAATACCACATATATATTTTTCTATTTCATCACGATGTTTTTCTTTGATAATATTTTCTCTGCCTTGTACAGCAAAAACAATCTGTACGTACATTTGGGTATAAGTGTTTGCCATTTTTGTTAATTTATTTCGCTGCTACGCAGCTTTATTGTTATATTGTTTTTCATTTGTTACAAAGATATTGCTCCTACGGAGCTTGTTTCACCTTCAACCACTCCGCTCATCAGCTTCGGCAATAGCGTATAACGAAGTTAGGAGAAAGTGCGGATTTGGTTGTCATTATTTTCTTTTTTGAAATATAATGGACTTGATTTTCATAGATGGTAAAAATACTTAAAATTTATTTTTATTTCTAAAATTTTTTATATGATAACATTGAAATATCTTCTAATTCGTATATTTGCTAAAATTTAATATCCATGAACATCCGGCAATCAATTGAAAATTCAATCGCTCTTAAAAACAAAATATTAAATAATGTGGCTTTGCTTGATACTATTGAGAAAGCAGCTGATGAAATAATTTCCTCCATTAAACACGGCGGTAAAGTTTTATTCTGTGGCAACGGTGGCAGCGCTGCCGATGCCCAGCACCTTGCGGCTGAATTATCCGGCAGGTTTTATTACGACCGCGATCCCTTGCCTGCAGAAGCGTTGCATGTAAACACGTCTTATCTTACTGCTGTTGCCAATGATTATGGATACGATGAAGTCTTTTCCAGGATGATTAAAGGC
This sequence comes from Bacteroidales bacterium, assembly GCA_041658145.1. Taxonomy (GTDB): domain Bacteria; phylum Bacteroidota; class Bacteroidia; order Bacteroidales; family CG2-30-32-10; genus JBBAAT01. The sequence goes on from JBBAAT010000018.1 coordinate 14,077, forward strand.
AGTGGTAAAAAAGGGGATGTGCTGGTAGGGATTTCTACTTCCGGTAATTCAAAAAATGTGATTAAAGCTCTTGAAACAGCTGCTGCTATTGGTATGATAACTATTGGTTTTACGGGAAATACAGGCGGAAAAATGAAGGACCTTTGCTGTTACCTTGTAAATGTACCTTCTGACGATACACCGCGTATCCAGGAGGCTCACATCCTGATAGGCCATATTATTTGCGAAATTGTTGAATCAAAAATTTATCCCAGGTGATAAAAGAAGCGATATTGCTTGCAGGCGGTTTGGGAACAAGGTTGCAAAAAGTAGTTTTTGGTTTACCTAAACCTATGGCTCCTGTTAACGACAGGCCATTTATTGAATACCTGCTTGATTTTTTGATTTCAAACCGTATAAGAAGATTTATTTTTTCGGTTGGATACAAACACGAAATTTTTGTAAATTATTTTAGCAATGATTATAAAGATTGCCGGATATTATTTTCAGTAGAACAAGAACCTTTGGGAACCGGCGGCGGCATAAGGAAAGCATTGGAGTTTGCTGAAACTTCCGAAGTTCTTGTGATGAATGCCGACACGTTTTTCCGTATAGATGTTTCGGCAATGTACAATTCGCATAAAAAAACAAATGCCGATCTTACCATTGCCCTCAGGCAGATGAATGATGTTAGCAGGTATGGTTGTGTTGAGATTGATAAAGATATGCAGGTAACAGGTTTTGCTGAAAAGAATTCAATGACAGGTAAAGGTTATATAAATGGAGGCGTATATATTTTAAAGCGTACATTCTTTGAAGAACTGCCTCTGCCTGAAAAATTCTCGCTTGAAAAAGATTGCCTGGAAAAATATTTCGGCACAATGAAAATAGGCGGTTTTCCTTCTGATGCGTATTTCCTTGATATTGGCGTTCCTGAAGATTACAAAAAAGCTCAACATGATTTTAAAAGATTTTAATTTAAATAAAAGTTGGACACTTTTCCTTGACAGGGATGGCGTGATCAATAAACAGATTGTTGATGATTATATTCTTACCTGGAGGCAATTTGAATTTATACCGGGCGTTCCGGAAGCGATAAAGATATTGTCGTCGGTTTTTGGAAAGATCATTATTGTTACAAATCAGCAGGGAATAGGCAGGGGATTGATGACGGAGAAAGATCTTTCTGAAATTCATTCTAACATGATCGCCGAAATTGAAAAGCATGGAGGCCGCATAGATGCTGTATATTATGCACCTTATGCACCGGAAAACAATAGTATGGATCGTAAGCCCAATGTGGGAATGGCATTGAAAGCTAAAAAGGATTTCCCTGAAATTAATTTCAAAAAATCAGTAATGGCAGGCGATTCTATAAGCGATATGGAGTTTGGCAATAGATTAGGGATGATTAACGTTCTGATCAATAAAGATAAAACAATTCTGAGAAAAATCCCTGAACTTATTAATTTTGCAGCTACTGACCTGAAAGATTTTTCATTACAAATCAAAGATACCCTTAATTTAACCGAACCTGCTGATCTCTGCAAGCCTTGACTTATCAAGTATTTCAATAATCTTAACATTAGTGCAAATAATACCGTCTTTATGAAACCTTGATAAGGTATTTATAATATTTTCCTGCGAACAGCCTGCAAATTCAGATAATTCTTTACGGGTTAAGGTTAAAATAAATTTATTGCTCTTATAGATTTTTTCGGAAAGATAAATTAAAATATCAGCCACACGTCCGTTCACATGTTTGTGCGCAAGGCTGATGAAATTTATAATTGAATCCCTGAACATAGATGTGGAAAACTCCAGCAGACGCAAAGCAAGAGCGCTATTTTTTAATGCCATGTTTTTCAAAACATTGATATCAATCAGACAAGCCTCGCATTCATCAATTGCTGTAACCGAGAACATATTGGTATCATCATTGAATACATTAATACCTCCGAGCAGTCTCGGCGAATCAACCACCGTTAATATCAGGTTTTTCCCGAATTCATTCTCATAATTGAGTTTCACATATCCTTTCGATGAAAAAACAATATGGGTAAACCTGTTTCCCTGCTTCAGAATATTTTCTCCCCGCCTGAATTTTAACTGCACTGAGCTGTTGTAAAGAAGCTGAAAATCTTCTTCGCTGATGTATTCGCAAACCAATTGTTTGAAAGGGCAATGTTCACAATCGTTTAACGGAGGTTTGTCAAGTAGTATCATGTTTTCTGCATTTGATAAGGGTTTTAGATAAAAACATGAAAAATTTCATATTTATTTATGTCATCTTTCACTATGTAAAATAAAATGCAAATATAAACAAATTTTACTTTTGTCTATATTTCCGATAGACATAGTATATCAATTTAATATAATCAAAGTGATATTAGATTTATTATTCCCGAAAAAACAAAAATCACTAGACGCACCTAAAGTATTAACCAAAGATCGTCATGTTAAAAGTATCATAAAAGCGATATCATGGAGAGTGATCGGAAGTATAGATACAATTATGATTTCATGGATATTAACGGGAAAAATTACAACAGCCGTTTCAATTGGCGGTGTTGAGGTTTTCAGCAAAATATTTTTGTATTATTTACATGAAAGAATATGGAATATTATAAGATGGGGGCGGATTAGTGTGAGATTCAGGAGAAATGTCAGATTTTTCAGGAAATCAATAAGATTGAAAAATGTTAAAACAAAGATTGCTTCATTATATTAATGTTTTTATAATAAGTATGAATAATTCACATAGTATTAATAATTTAACTATAAAAGGAGAAATAATATGAATTTACTTAAAAACAATGATGATGTAAAACTATTGGTTGATTCTTTAAATTTCAAACAAAAGGTTGAGCGGGCTCTTGCTCTTATTGAAGAAGCTTATAATGAATACAAAGATGCTCTGGTTGTAGCCAATAGTCTTGGCAAGGACTCAGTTGCGGTTTGGGATCTTGCAAAAAAAGTAAATCCTAAAATAAAAGGATTTATTGTTACCACGCGTTTCAAACCGGAAGGGACAATTAGTTTTATGAAAGAAACCGTAAAAATGTATCCTGAACTGAAAATTTATAAAAGCGATGTTGAAATACCCGAAAGATTCTATGAAACCGACCCCGATAAATGTTGTGATTTATTAAAGGTGATTCCGACAAGACAAGCGATTGAAGAAATGCATGCGAAATGCTGGGTTACCGGCTTGCGTTGCACCGAAGGAAGAACCCGCACTGATTATAAAGAAGTGGAAGAACGCGATAAAGGACTTTTGAAATTAAATCCTATACTCATCTGGAAGGAAAGAGAAGTATGGCAATACCTCGCTTTAAACAATGTGAAAATAAATCCTTTGTATAATGAAGGATACAGATCATTAGGTTGCGCTCCTTGTTCAAACATTACAACCGACGAAAATGAAAGAGCAGGCAGATGGATAGGTACAAGTAAATGCGGGGGTGAATGCGGAATCCATACGAGACCTTTAAAATCTTAGCTTATTGAATAAACGAAATAATATCATATTGCAATAACTGTTTTCGAATTTACTTTTGAAAGGGACTCTATTATACTAAATGATGTATGAAAAAAAGAATATATTTAGATAATGCAGCTACTACCCCTCTTGATCCGCGTGTACTTGAAACCATGATGCCGTTTCTTACACAAAAATTCGGCAATGCGTCAAGCATGCATTCATTAGGCACTGAGGCAAAAAATACATTAGAGATTTGCCGGCGGCAAATTTCCAATTATGTGAATGCTGGCGCAGACGAGATCATATTCACATCTAGCGGAACCGAATCGAATAACATGGCATTGAAAGGAATTGCCTTTGCCAATCGTGAAAAGGGAAATCAT
>JBBAAT010000019.1:0-17554 GCA_041658145.1 Bacteroidales bacterium
AGTTTCGGGTATTGCAGGACCCGATGGAGGAACTCCGGAAAAGCCTGTAGGTACAGTATGTATCGCAGTAGCATCACCGGATAACATTATTGCGCAAAAATTCCGGTTTGGTACCAACAGGATGGTAAATATTGAACGAGCTTCTGTAACTGCTTTGAACATGCTGCGAAAAGCGATATTGAAATACCAGTAACTGTCAAGTGATCCTCCCCCTTGGAGAAGGGGGCTGGGGGGATTGAATAATCAAAAATGCCTGCCTCGCCGTCAGGCAGGCAAAATAATTAGTATCTGTCTTTAAAGTCTTAAGAAAAACACGACGTTGCTACAGTCAAAGAAATTATTTATACATTCGAAACGAAAATTATTTGCCAAATATTTGTAAAATAATAAAAAACATACTATTTTTGCATCCCGATTTTATAATAAATTACACATAACCCAAAAGAAAGAGAGATAACCTTATGATTATTGTACCTGTGAAAGAAGGCGAAAGCATTGATAAATCATTAAAAAAACTGAAAAGAAAATTTGAGAAAACCGGTGTTGTAAAGGAACTGAGAGAAAGGCAAAAATTCACTAAACCTTCTGTTAAAAAAAGAGAACAAAAGCTTAAAGCTATTTACATCCAGAAATTGCAGGAAAGCGAAGTAGCTATTTAATAATACATATTTCTTTCTTTTTTTTTTATTATGTGCAGCTGATGCTAAGGGAACGATTCATACAATACATACAGTTTGAAAAAAGATATTCCCCCCATACAGTTACTTCATACAGCAACGACCTCAAACAGTTTTTTTCCTATCTCGAACTCGAATACAAGATCACCGAAATTCATGATATAGATTATTTTCATATCCGATCTTGGTTCGTTAGCCTGATGGAACGTGATATTTCCGCAAGATCAGTCAATCGCAAGATCGCAACATTAAAATCTTTCTATCGGTTTCTCAATAAAGAAGGAGTAATTGAAGAAAACCCCATGAACAAGATTATTGCACCAAAGATGTTGAAGAGGCTCCCTGTGTTTGTTGAGAAAGAAAAAATGGATTTGCTCCTCGATGAGGTTGATTTTGGTGAGGGTTTTGAAAGCGTCAGGGATAAACTTATTGTAGAAATGTTTTATATGACTGGAATGCGATTGGCTGAATTAGTAAATCTTACCATTGCCGATGTTGATATTCCGAATAGGAGCATAAAAGTTGTAGGTAAGCAAAATAAAGAAAGAATTATTCCGTTTAATAGTTCTCTCGAAAAACAGATTGTTCAATATAAAATTTCAAGAGATTTATTGCCGGATGCGGGCGATAATAAATTCTTTTTTCTAACATCAAAGGGAAAAAAAATTTACCAAAAACTTGTTTACAGGCTGATAAATTATTATCTTAGTATCGTGACAACTATAGATAAAAAAAGCCCCCATGTATTGAGGCATACTTTTGCAACACATATGCTGAACAATGGCGCTGATTTAAATGCGATTAAGGAATTACTCGGGCATGCAAATTTATCTGCTACCCAAATTTATACTCATAATACCATCGAAAAATTAAAAAAAGTATATAAACAATCCCATCCAAAAGCTTAAAAACAGGAGGAAGATATGAAAATTAACATCAGTTCAGTCCACTTTAAAGCGGATAAAAAATTAGAAGACTTTGTACAGGAAAGACTCGAAAAATTATCAACCGTTTTCGACGGTGTTATTGGCAGCGAAGTAACATTGAGGATTGATAAAAGCAGTACAACTGAAAACAAGGTTGCTGAAATAAAACTATTCGTCAGAGGAAACGATCTTTTTGCAAAAAAACAGTGTAAAACTTTTGAAGAAGCTGCGGATAATGCGGTGGGTGCATTACGTAAACAACTTACTAAGCACAAGGCGAAAATAAAAGGGGTGTAAATTTACATAGTGTATATAATTGTATTACAAATAATTACGTGTAGTAAAAAAAATATCAAGAAAAAGTTTGGCAAAATTTTTGGTAGTTAATAAATGAATTTATACATTTGCAGACCTTTTTAAAGAAGGTCTGTTTTTTTTTGTCGTGATTAAAGCAGAGAGCAGAATGAAACCGTTTTTTGAAATTTTGCCGATGTAGCTCAGTTGGCCAGAGCAGCTGATTTGTAATCAGCTGGTCGGGGGTTCGAATCCCTCCATCGGCTCAACGTTCTTAAAAAAAGAAATGTTATCCGAGGGGGGGGTACCAGAGTGGTCAAATGGGGCAGACTGTAAATCTGTTGGCAACGCCTTCGGAGGTTCGAATCCTTCTCCCCCCACAGTTTAAATTTTGATTTAAGATTTGTGATTTACGATTAAAAAGAATAAATTTTTAGTACGTAAACTTAAAATTTAACTTAAATTTTAAAATTCTAAATCTAAAATCATAAATTAAAATGCGGAAGTAGCTCATTTGGTAGAGCGATAGCCTTCCAAGCTATAGGTGGCGGGTTCGAGCCCCGTCTTCCGCTCAGGATAAGCAGGGTGTAGCCAAGTGCAGTGCATCATGATTATAACCGGAAGAGTTATAAGGGCAAAATGGCTGAAAAAATGCCGATGTAGCTCAGGGGTAGAGCACTTCCTTGGTAAGGAAGGGGTCATGAGTTCAATTCTCATCATTGGCTCAAACAGTATTGACATTAAATTAACAGGTAACCAAATAATAATTTTTTAACACTAATATCAATTTTATATGGCAAAAGAAAAATTCGATCGCTCCAAACCACACGTTAATGTTGGAACCATTGGTCATATCGATCACGGCAAAACTACTTTAACTGCAGCAATTACATTGATACTTGCAGAAAAAGGATTATCAGAGTACAGGTCATTTGATTCAATTGACAATGCTCCGGAAGAAAAAGCAAGAGGTATAACCATCAATACTGCGCATGTTGAGTATTCTACAGAAAAGAGGCACTATGCACACGTTGACTGCCCTGGACACGCTGACTATATCAAGAACATGGTTACAGGCGCCGCACAAATGGACGGCGCTATACTCGTTGTTGCTGCAACCGATGGACCTATGCCGCAAACACGCGAGCATATTCTTCTCGCTCGTCAGGTAGGTGTTCCAAGGATCGTGGTGTTTATGAATAAATGCGACATGGTTGATGATCCTGAATTACTGGATCTCGTTGAAATTGAAGTCAGAGAACTTCTTACTTTCTACAAATTCGATGGTACAGCCACTCCGGTTATCAGAGGATCTGCACTTGGAGCTCTGAATAAAGAACCAATATGGGTTGAAAAACTCATGGAACTGATGGATGCAGTTGACACATACATTCCTCTTCCTGTCCGCGACATTGAAAAGGCTTTCTTGATGCCGGTTGAAGATGTGTTCTCAATCACAGGTCGTGGTACAGTTGGTACAGGCAAAATCGAAACAGGTGTAATAAACTCTGGCGATCCTGTTGATATCATTGGTATGGGCGCTGAAAAACTAAAATCGGTTGTTACGGGAGTAGAAATGTTCCGTAAGATTCTTGACAGAGGCGAAGCCGGTGATAATGTGGGTCTTCTTCTCAGAGGTATTGACAAAGACGAGATCCGCAGAGGGATGGTTGTAGCAAAACCTGGTTCCATTAAACCTCATAAAGAGTTTAAAGCCGAAATATATGTGTTAAAAACAAATGAAGGAGGTCGTCATACTCCATTCCACAATAAGTATCGTCCACAGTTCTATTTTAGGACAACTGACGTTACAGGTGAAGTTGAGTTACCAGAAGGTGTTGAAATGGTTATGCCAGGCGATAATGTAACAATTACTGTTCATTTAATTGCTGAAATTGCATTAAACCTCAACCTTCGTTTTGCTATTCGTGAAGGTGGTAGAACCGTTGGGGCTGGACAGGTAACTGAAATCCTCGATTAATTACGAACGGGTGTAGCTCAATTGGTAGAGTAGCGGTCTCCAAAACCGTTGGTTGGGAGTTCGAGTCTCTCCACCCGTGCGGATAAATTAGATAAAAAAATGAAAAAAATAGTAGGTTATATAAAGGAAACGTATGATGAACTGATGCACAAGGTTTCATGGCCATCATGGAGTGAATTGCAAAGTAGTGCTATAGTTGTATCTATTGCATCCCTTATAATCGCTGCTGTGGTGTTTTTGATGGATATTTCATTTGAGAATATTTTAAAACAGTTTTACTCACTGTTTTAAGTATGATGAGTTCAAAATAATTTACTTTTAATTAATAATCTATTTTCCAATTTGCAACAGAATGAGCGAGCAGGAACCAAAAAAATGGTATGTGGTGCGTGCAATTAGCGGGAATGAAAAGAAAATCAAGCAGTATATCGAAAATGAAGTAAACAGGCTTGGTTTAAAGGATTTTGTTTCGCAGGTACTGATTCCGACTGAAAAGGTTTATCAGATACGGAAAGGGAAAAAGGTGAGCAAGGAGAGAAACTATTTTCCTGGTTATGTGCTGATTGAGGCGGTTCTTACAGGAGAAATACCTCATATTATCAAACACATCCCCGGAGTTCTTGGTTTTTTAGGATCAAAAGGCGAACCGGTCCCTATGCGTGATGCTGAAGTGAACAGAATTTTGGGTAAGGTAGATGAATTGTCAGAAAGAGAAGAAGAACTCAATGCCCCGTTTATTATCGGCGAAACAGTTACAGTAATTGATGGCCCTTTTAACAGTTTTAGCGGAGTAATAGAAGAGATTAACGAAGAGAAGAAAAAACTTAAAGTAATGGTTAAAATCTTTGGAAGAAAGACCCCTCTGGAATTGAGTTTTATGCAAGTTGAAAAAGAATAGTTAGAGTCTGTATTTTAATTTTAATTCAAATTCTAAATTGCAAAATGAAAATTGTAAATTTTATTGTTTACGAAACTATTGATAATATTCCCTGCTTGCCGCAGGCAAGGATAATACAATTTTGAAATTTAATATTTGCATTTTAAATTTTGCAATATTTATAAAAACATTGACTTTATATATAAACACTAATTATTGGCTTTCCCATAAGGGAACTAAACAAAAATAAAAATGGCAAAAGAAGTAAGTGGATTAATTAAATTACAAATCAGAGGCGGACAGGCGAACCCATCTCCTCCGATAGGTCCTGCATTGGGTTCAAAAGGTTTGAACATCATGGAGTTCTGCAAACAATTTAATGCGCGTACACAGGATAGTATTGGAAAAGTAATTCCTGTTATTATCACTGTTTACAAAGATAAAACCTTTGATTTCATTATTAAAACGTCTCCTGTAGCTGTTCAGATTTTAGAAGCGGCCAAGTTGAAATCCGGATCCCCCGAACCAAACCGTAATAAGGTTGGTAATATATCATGGGATCAGGTAAAGCAAATAGCTGAAGTAAAGATGCCGGATCTTAATGCATTCACACTTGAATCGGCAATGAAAATGGTAGCCGGAACAGCCAGAAGTATGGGAGTCACCATTAAAGGCAATCCACCGTTTTAATAGAACCCTTTAGAAAGGGATTTTAATAAACAGAATTGGGAAATACTATAATCCGAAGAAATGGCACACTTGACAAAAAAAAGAAAAGACGCTTTAGCAAAAATTGATAAAAACAAATTATATCCGTTGTCTGATGCTACTGCAGTAATTAAAAGTATCTCTTATACGAAATTTGATGCTTCTGTTGATGTTGATGTCCGATTGGGAGTTGATCCCAGAAAGGCCAATCAAATGGTAAGAGGATCGGTTACTCTTCCGCATGGAACTGGTAAAACTTTAAAAGTGCTTGTATTATGCACACCTGATAAAGAAGATGAAGCTAAAGCTGCCGGTGCAGATTATGTGGGATTAGACGAGTACATAGATAAGATAAAAGGCGGGTGGACAGATGTTGATATAGTTATTACCATGCCAAGCGTTATGCCTAAAGTTGGGGCGCTGGGTAAAATATTAGGTCCAAGAGGACTTATGCCTAACCCTAAAACAGGTACCGTTACCATGGAAGTTGGCAAAGCTGTGAAAGATGCGAAGGGTGGTAAGGTCGATTTCAAGGTGGATAAATATGGAATCATTCATTCTCAAGTGGGAAAAGTATCGTTTGATGCCGAAAAACTTACAGAGAATGCAAGAGAACTATTGCAAACTATCGTGAAATTAAAACCTGCTTCCGCAAAAGGTACTTACATCAAAAGTATTTATTTGTCCAGTACGATGAGTTCCGGCATCCAGATCGAACCAAAATCAATAACCGTGTAAAATCCTGATAACTACTCAGCCGATTTAAAATGTTAAAAAATAAATATATGCCACAGATTACACAGATTAAAATTATTTTTTTTATAAATTTTCACAAAGAAAACTACCTTTGGTAGTTTAAAATCTGTGAAATCTGTGGCTATTAAGGCTAATATAGTGGTTAAGTAGTTACAAAAAACAGAATAATTTTTGCGTTATGAGAAAAGAAGAAAAAAATAAAATCATCGATTCTTTGGTAGAGCAACTGAATAAACACAATAATTTCTATTTAACAGATATTTCGGACTTGAATGTTGAAATCACAAACAAACTTAGAAGATTGTGTTTTAAAAGAAATGTTGAATTACAAGTTGTGAAAAACACATTGCTGAAAAAAGCAATGGAAAAAACAAATAAAGATTTGAACCCTTTGTTTGATTCTTTAAAAGGTTCAACATCCATTATGTTTTCCGATACAGGCAATTTACCTGCAAAGTTAATTAAGGAGTTTCGCAAGGGACAAAGTAAGCAAATAATTAAAGGCGCCTTTGTAGAAGAAACATGTTTTATTGGTGAAAATCTTCTTGAAACCCTTATCAACATAAAATCAAAGAAAGAACTTATAGGCGATATAATTTATTTACTTCAATCGCCGGCAAAAAATGTGATAAGCGCTTTACAATCCGGTGGTCATAAAATATCCGGTATTGTAAAAACATTATCTGAAAAAAAATAATAGAGAAATATAGTAATTATTTAGGTATAGGGAAATAGAGGTGTAGAGGTATAAGGGAATCCGCTACGAAGGGAAAAGAATATTTTATGAAAAAGGCAAATATGTTAACTCTCAAAAAAATACCAACAATTTTAACCCTATACCTTTATAACCTATACCTGTATACCTAAATAGTAACGAAATATATACATAATAAACTGATCAATAAAACAATTTTAAAAAACCTAATACAATGGCAGACATCAAAGCTTTAGCAGAACAGTTAGTAAATCTAACAGTAAAAGAAGTAAATGAATTAGCAAAAGTATTAAGAGAAGAACACGGCATTGAGCCGGCAGCGGCAGCAGCAATAGTTGCAGCAGGTACTGTTACAGACGTGGCAACGATAGAAGAAAAAACACAGTTCGATGTGATTCTTAAATCGGCCGGCGCGCAGAAACTTCCTGTTGTAAAACTAGTAAAAGAGCTTACCAGTCTTGGTTTAAAGGAGGCAAAAGAATTAGTAGATGCTGCACCTAAGGCAATTAAAGAGTCCGTTACAAAAGACGAAGCTGAATCATTGAAAAAACAATTAGAAGAGGCAGGAGCTGAAGTTGAGATTAAGTAATAATTTGACAAAATAAATAAATTAAAGTTTTGACTTCTACTGTCTAAACATTCAGAAGTCTTCGCTTTATCACTTATATTAGTCTTTTTATTTACTTATAACTTAAAATTTCAGACCTTGACTCACAATATTAAAAATCAGCGAATAAATTTTGCGTCAAAAGATAATCAGTTTCCGTATCCTGATTTTCTTGAAATCCAGTTAAAATCTTTTCAGGATTTTTTCCAGTTGGAAACGACGTCTGAAAACAGGAAAAATGAAGGTTTATACAAGGTATTTGCCGAAAATTTCCCGATTACAGATGCCCGAAACAACTTTGTTTTGGAATTTATAGATTATTATATCGATCCGCCTCGCTATTCAATTGAAGAATGTATTGAAAGAGGTTTAACATACAGCGTTCCTCTTAAAGCAAAACTAAAATTGTATTGCACCGATCCGGAACATGAGGATTTCGAAACCATTATTCAGGACGTTTATCTCGGTACAATACCCTATATGACTCCTAAAGGTACTTTTGTAATCAATGGCGCCGAAAGAGTTGTCGTTTCTCAATTGCACCGTTCACCGGGTGTATTCTTTGGATCCAACAGACATGCAAATGGTACACAGCTTTATTCTGCCAGAATCATTCCTTTCAAAGGATCATGGATGGAATTTGCAAATGACATCAACAATGTGATGTATGCATACATCGACCGAAAGAAGAAATTACCTGTAACAACTCTTCTCAGGGCTATTGGTTTTGAAAGCGACAAAGACATTTTAGAAATTTTCGGATTAGCTGATGAAGTGAAGGTGAGCAAATCCGGATTGAAAAAATGTGTAGGGAGAACGCTTGCTGCAAGGGTTTTACGTTCATGGATCGAAGACTTTGTAGATGAAGATACCGGTGAAGTCGTATCAATTGAACGGACTGAAGTGATTATTGACAGGGAAACGATCCTCGATAATGATCACATCGATTTGATCGTTGATTCAGGTGCGAAAACAATACTTCTTCATAAGGAAGGAGGCATTAATGTCGATTTCTCTATTATCTATAATACCCTTCAGAAGGATACAACTAACTCTGAAAAAGAAGCGGTAGAATTTATTTACAGACAACTTAGAAATGCCGAACCCCCTGATGAAAAAACGGCAAGAGAAATTATTGAAAAACTTTTCTTCTCCGACAAACGATACGACTTAGGAGAAGTTGGACGATACAGAATCAATAAAAAACTACAGCTTGATATCCCGGCGGATGTCAAAGTTCTTACAAAACAAGATATCATCTCTATCATCAAATTCCTTATAGAATTGGCGAATTCAAAAACCGAAGTAGATGATATCGACCATTTAAGCAACCGTAGAGTAAGAACAGTCGGCGAACAGTTGCACTCGCAATTTGGCGTTGGTCTTGCCAGAATGGCCCGTACTATCCGCGAAAGAATGAATGTTCGTGATAATGAAGTATTCACTCCTACCGATCTTATTAATGCAAAAACACTGTCGTCGGTTATTAATTCCTTCTTCGGAACAAATCAATTGTCGCAGTTCATGGATCAAACCAACCCGCTTGCTGAATTAACGCATAAGCGCAGAATGTCAGCATTAGGTCCGGGAGGTCTTTCCAGAGAAAGAGCCGGTTTTGAAGTTCGTGATGTTCATTATACTCATTATGGACGTTTGTGCACCATTGAGACGCCCGAAGGTCCGAACATTGGTCTTATTTCTTCTCTTTGTGTTTACGCAAAGATCAACCACCTTGGATTCATTGAAACACCCTATCGTGTTGTGAAAAACGGGAAGGTGGATTTTAAAGAAGAACCCATTTATCTTAGCGCTGAAGAAGAAGAAAAAAAGATCATTGCGCAAGCTAATGCATCTTTATTAAAAGATGGCAGGTTTGAAAGTTCTAAGGTAAAAGCAAGATTTCTTGCTGATTATCCGATAGTGGAACCAAAACAGGTTGATTTAATGGACATAGCTCCTAACCAGATTGCATCTATTGCCGCATCATTGATCCCTTTTCTGGAACATGATGACGCAAACCGTGCTTTGATGGGATCGAATATGATGCGCCAAGCCGTTCCTTTATTAAAACCGGAAGCTCCAATAGTAGGCACCGGACTTGAAGAAATCGTTGCACGTGATTCCAGGGTTCTGATAAGTGCTGAGGGTGATGGGATAGTAGAATATGTTGATGCAAATGAAATCGTTATCAGATATACAAGAGATGAAGAAAAAAAACTTGTAAGTTTTGACGATGATGTGAAAAGGTACAAACTTTTGAAGTTTTGTAAAACAAACCAAAACACATGCCTTAACCTGAATCCTATCGTTAGAAAAAGTGATAAGGTTAAGAAGGGACAATTAATCTGTGAAGGTTATGGTACCAGAAATGGCGAACTGGCGCTGGGGAGAAATCTTACTGTTGCATTCATGCCATGGAAAGGATATAACTTTGAAGATGCGATAGTTATTTCCGAAAAAGTTGTGCGTGAGGATTGGTTCACTTCTCTTCATATAGATGAATTTATCCTCGAAGTGCGCGACACAAAGCGTGGTATTGAGGAGCTTACCAATGATATTCCAAATGTCAGTGCAGAGGCTACCAAGGATCTTGACGAAAATGGCCTCATCCGTACTGGCGCTGAGGTGGTAGAAGGAGATATACTTATCGGTAAGATCACACCAAAAGGTGAAACGGATCCTACACCTGAAGAAAAGCTTTTAAGGGCAATTTTCGGTGATAAAGCAGGTGATGTGAAAGATGCTTCTTTGAAAGCGCCTCCGTCGTTGCGCGGTGTGGTAATTGATAAAAAACTCTTTTCAAGGATTATCAAGGATAGAAAAACAAAAACCAAAGAAAAAGTTCTTTTATCAAAGTTTGAAGACGATTATAATAAAGCCGAACTTGAACTTAAATCCAAGTTGATTGATAAGTTGATGATTCTTGTTGCCAGTAAAACATCACAAAGTGTTTATAACAATTTTAAAGAAATTATTATCCCGAGAGGCGCAAAATTCACACAGAAACTTCTCATGGGTGTCGATTATTCTACTGTCAATCCGAACAAATGGACCACCGACAAAGATAAAAACGATCTGGTAAAAGAATTACTCCGTAATTATAATATCAAATTAAAGGATATTCTTGGAGATTATAACCGTAAAAAATTTTCGGCTACTGTTGGTGATGATTTGCCAAGTGGTATTATTCAGCTTGCAAAGGTTTTTGTTGCAAAGAAGAGAAAATTGAAAGTGGGCGATAAGATGGCCGGGCGTCATGGTAATAAAGGTATTGTAGCAAAGATTGTCAGAGAAGAAGATATGCCTTTTCTTGAAGACGGGACTCCTGTTGACATCGTTCTTAACCCGCTTGGTGTGCCTTCACGAATGAACCTTGGACAGATTTATGAGACAGTGCTTGGATGGGCCGGAATGAAATTGGGTTTAACCTTCTCAACTCCGATTTTTGACGGCGCCACCATTAAAGACATCAATGGGTACTTGAAAAAAGCAGGCTTACCGGAAGAAGGTAAAGTGTATCTCTACGACGGTGGAACCGGTGAGCGCTTTGATCAGCAGGCTACGGTGGGAGTTATATATATTATGAAATTAGGACACATGGTCGACGATAAAATGCATGCACGTTCCATAGGTCCTTATTCGCTCATTACACAGCAACCTCTTGGAGGTAAAGCACAGTTTGGTGGGCAAAGATTTGGCGAAATGGAAGTTTGGGCTCTTGAAGCATTTGGAGCTGCTAATATCCTGCAAGAAGTTCTCACTGTAAAATCAGACGATGTGATTGGCAGAGCTAAAGCTTATGAATCTATCGTAAAGGGTGAAACCATGCCTGTTCCCTGCGTTCCGGAATCCTTTAACGTATTGGTTCATGAACTGAGGGGACTTGGTTTGAATATCTCTTTCGATTAATAAGCGCGTGTTATATCTATCAAGATGTTATGCGTAACTTTACGAACCGAAACGGAGAAGCCGAAAACCGAATAGAGTAGGCATTTAAAATTAAATTTTGAAAACTATGACAAACAAAGAAAAAATACAAAGAGACATTGAGCTGACATTTGACTTCATCAGACAAATCATTGACAGTCCAAGACTTGCCGAACAACTTCCAGACAAGTGTGAAATTGATTTTATTGAAAAAGATTTTACGTCATTGACTGAAAAAGATTTAACAAAAAAGCAATTGATAAAAGTCAACCACCGGAATGTTAGCCACATGCTTTGACCGGGTAACAAGTATTCAAATTATTTTCTAATTTTGATAAAAATTATTTATATGAATATTCAAACAGAAAAATTAAATATTATTGAATGGCTTGTCAGACTTCAAGACCAGACAATGATTGAGAAAATCAAATTTCTAATAAGTAATCCGACCTTATCTACGGACTGGTGGGATACAATTTCAGAAGCTAAAAAAATATCAATTGACCGAGGACTTACCGATATTGAAAATGGTAAAGTTACACCTCATTCAAAAGTCAGAAAAAATTATGAAAAATGGCTTTAATATTGTCTGGTCAGACGAAGCTAAATTTAATCTTTCCCGGATTATTGATTACTTTGAAACTACATGGAGTGAAAAAGAATTAAGAAAATTTTTTCAAAGACTTGAAAAGACGCTTCAACTTATTGCAAAAAATCCACAGCTATTCCGACTGACTAATAGAAGGAAAAATGTTCGTAAATGTGTATTTAGTAGACAGACAAGTATTTATTACAAATTTGAGAACGACACATTGTATCTCATAACACTATTTGACAATAGACAAGATCCTAAAAAACTAAAAATATCGAAACATAAAAAGCACATTGCATAACAGCACCTAAAACCAATAGCTTATGCTATCTTTCTTATATGTTGTAAATATTCGTTACTGTTCAGGTATCGAGTTAATAGGTTGGGCAACTGGTTTGGTAAAAAGTCAAAAGTATATGGGAAAAAAACCAATAACCAAAGACCATCAACTAAACCAGCCGCTCAACCTTTCAACCTAAAACCAGATTTGGTTTTGTATAAAATGAAATATCAGAAATTCTTAGACAACCCGAACAGTAACACAATATAACCATTTAAAGTATAATATATGGCCTTCAGAAAAGAAAATAATGTCAGAAACACTTTCTCGAAAATAACCATTAGTCTTGCTTCTCCGGAAGCAATACTTGAGAGGTCAAGCGGAGAAGTACTAAAACCGGAAACCATTAACTACCGTACCTATAAACCTGAAAGGGATGGGTTGTTTTGCGAAAGAATATTCGGACCGGTAAAGGACTGGGAATGCTATTGCGGAAAGTATAAAAGGATAAGGTACAAAGGCATTGTGTGCGATCGTTGTGGTGTAGAAGTGACAGAAAAAAAGGTAAGAAGGGAACGGATGGGGCATATTCAGTTGATCGTCCCTGTTGCTCATATCTGGTTTTTTCGCTCACTCCCAAATAAAATTGGATATTTGATAGGTTTGCCTACCAAAAAACTTGATATGATTATTTATTACGAAAAATATGTAGTAATAAATCCTGGTATCAAACAGGCAGACGGTGTCAATTATTTGGATTTTTTGACTGAAGAAGAATATTTCAACATTATTGAAAGCCTTCCAAAAGAAAACCAGTTGCTTGAAGATGATGATCCAAATAAATTCATTGCCAATATGGGTGCAGATGCTTTGCATGACTTGCTTGCACGCCTCGACCTGGATCAGTTATCATTCGATCTTCGCCATAAAGCAAATACTGAAACTTCACAACAAAGAAAACAGGATGCACTTAAACGCCTGCATGTTGTTGAATCATTCAGGGAAGCCAATAAAAGAATTGAAAACCGTCCGGAATGGATGATTGTAAAGATTGTTCCTGTTATTCCTCCTGAATTAAGGCCTCTTGTCCCCCTTGATGGTGGCCGTTTTGCTACATCCGACCTGAATGATCTATATAGAAGGGTTATAATACGCAATAACCGTTTGAAGAGACTTATCGAAATCAAGGCGCCAGATGTGATTCTGCGTAATGAAAAGAGAATGCTCCAGGAAGCCGTTGATTCATTATTTGATAATTCGAGAAAAGCCAATGCAGTTAAAACCGAATCAAACAGGGCGCTGAAATCGCTTAGTGACAGCCTGAAAGGGAAACAAGGCCGTTTCCGTCAGAACTTGCTCGGTAAGAGAGTTGACTATTCTGCACGTTCAGTTATTGTGGTGGGGCCTGAATTGAAATTACACGAATGTGGTATCCCGAAAGATATGGCATCCGAACTATTCAAGCCTTTTATCATCCGCAAAATGATGGAAAGAGGTATTGTAAAAACTGTAAAATCAGCAAAAAAAATAGTTGACCGAAAAGATCCTGTTGTATGGGATATTCTTGAAAGTGTATTAAAAGGTCATCCTGTTCTGCTTAACCGTGCACCTACCTTGCACAGGTTAGGTATTCAGGCATTCCAACCAAAACTTATTGAAGGGAAAGCTATTCAGTTGCATCCGCTTGTTTGTACGGCATTCAATGCAGACTTTGATGGTGACCAGATGGCTGTTCATGTTCCCCTTGGACCTGCTGCCATCATTGAAGCTCAGACATTGATGCTGGCATCACACAATATCCTGAATCCTGCCAACGGTGCGCCTATTACCATTCCTTCGCAGGATATGGTACTGGGGTTGTATTATATGACTAAAGGCCGTAAAAGTATTGAGGGATTCCCGGTGAAAGGGGAAGGAATGACTTTCTATTCAGCCGAAGAAGTTATAATTGCCTATAACGAAAAAAGAATAGACTTACATGCTTTTATTAAGGTAAAAATTGATGACAAGGGAGAAAAAAAGATTATTGAAACAACTGTTGGGCGCGTTATATGTAACATTGTTGTTCCTAAAGAATATGGGTTTATCAATGAACTTATAACTAAAAAATCACTCAGGGATATCATCGGTGGGATTTTGAAAAAGACTGGTGTTAAAATAACGGCAAAATTCCTGGATGATCTTAAAGATATTGGCTTCAGCATGGCATTTAAAGGTTGTTTGTCGTTCAAATTAAGTGATGTGGTTATTCCTGAAATAAAGGAAAACCTGATTGAACAAGCCAATGCTGAAGTGGAAGAAGTGATGAATAATTACAGCATGGGTTTGATCACCAACAATGAGCGTTATAATCAGATCATCGATATCTGGACACATACAAATTCCAAGGTTACGCAGGCATTGATGGACAGTTTGTCGAAGGATATGCAAGGTTTTAATCCTGTTTACATGATGCTTGATTCCGGAGCCCGTGGATCAAAAGAACAGATCCGCCAATTATGCGGAATGAGAGGCTTGATGGCAAAACCTCAAAAATCAGGCGCTACAGGAGGAGAAATTATTGAAAACCCAATTCTTTCAAATTTTAAGGATGGCCTGTCAATCCTTGAGTACTTTATATCTACGCATGGCGCTCGTAAAGGTCTTGCCGATACAGCCCTTAAAACAGCGGATGCCGGATATCTTACGCGTCGTTTGGTTGATGTTGCACAGGATGTCGTAATTACTGAAGAAGACTGCGGAACTCTTAGGGGCCTTACAACTCATGCTCTTAAAAATAATGAAGAAATAGTTGAAAGCCTTTTCGATAGAATATTGGGGCGAACTTCACTACATAATATTTACCATCCTATTACGGGAGATTTGATCGTTTCTGAAGGACAGGAATTCACCGAAGAAATATGCGCCGAAATTGAAAAGTCCCCGATTGAGGCGGTTGAAATACGTTCGGTTTTAACCTGCGAATCTAAACAAGGTGTATGTACAAAATGTTATGGACGTAATCTTGCAACCGGATATATGGTTCAAAAAGGAGAGGCTGTGGGTGTTATTGCTGCACAGTCGATTGGCGAACCTGGCACACAACTTACACTTCGTACATTCCATGTCGGTGGTGTTGCGGGTGTAAACATAGCTTCTTCATCAAATGTAACAGCAAAATATAATGGAATTCTTGAAATAGATGAATTGCGTTATGTGGAATATGTAAATGCTAATGGCGACAAGTATGATGTTGTTATAGGTAGGTCGGCAGAAATGAGAATCATAGATAAAAATACGAAAATCGTTCTTACTACAAACCAGATTCCTTATGGAGCACGCTTATTCTTTAGAAACGGAAAAGAAGTGAAAAAAAATGATATTATTTGCGACTGGGATCCTTTCAATGCAGTTATTTTATCAGAATATACCGGAAAAGTTGAATTTGAAAACATCATTGAAAACCTTACCTATCGCGTTGAGTCTGACGAACAAACCGGCTATCATGAAAAAGTAATCATTGAAAGCCGTGATAAAAGCAGAAACCCTACTATTAATATTCTGAATTCGACAAAAGAAGTCGTTAAAACTTATGATATTCCTGTTGGCGCTCATATTACCGTAAATAATAATGACAAAATTAAAGCAGGGGATATTCTTGTAAAGATACCGAGAACAGTTGGAAAGGCTGGTGATATCACCGGAGGTTTGCCGCGGGTAACAGAACTGTTCGAAGCACGTAATCCGTCCGATCCTGCTGTTGTTTCTGAAATTGATGGCGTTGTTTCTTTTGCAAAGAAAATCAAGAGGGGTAATCGTGAGATCATTATTACATCAAAAACCGGTGAAGAAAAACACTATCTCATTTCATTGACAAAACAAATACTTGCGCAGGAAAATGACTATGTGAGAGCTGGAACACCTCTTTCTGATGGCGCTGTGACACCGGCTGATATCCTTGCAATAAAAGGACCTACCAAAGTGCAGGAATACCTTGTTAATGAGGTACAGGAAGTATACCGTTTGCAAGGGGTGAAGATTAATGACAAACACTTTGAGACCATCGTACGTCAAATGATGCGTAAGGTTGAAATTGTTGACCCTGGTGATACCAAATTCCTCGAAGGAGAAATTGTGAATAAGGCTGGTTTCAATGAAGAGAACGATTGGATGTTTGGAAAGAAAGTGATTGTTGATCCAGGCGATTCTCCTGCCATGAAATCAGGTCAGATAATTACTGCAAGAAAGTTGAGAGATGAAAACTCCATTTTGAAACGCAAGGATAAAAAACTGGCTGAATCCCGTGATGCTGTTCCTGCCACGTCCAGCCAGATATTACAGGGTATTACAAGAGCCTCTTTACAGGCAAAAAGTTGGCTTTCTGCAGCATCATTTCAGGAAACAACGAAGGTTTTGACCGAAGCTGCTGTTAATGGAAAGAGTGATTACCTCCTTGGACTGAAAGAAAATGTTCTTGTAGGGCACCTGATACCTGCTGGTACCGGCTTAAGAGAGTACGATAATATTATTGTCGGATCAATGGAAGAATTTCAAACATTAATAGCATCGAAAGAGGCGGTTACTGAATAAAAAAAATTTATAAGTAAAAAAAGTGTTACTGTTCAGGTAGTAGGCAGAAGGCAGCGGCAGGATGCAGGATGCAGTCAAAAATAAAATATGGAACAAGCCTGCCTGACTGCGTCACGCAGGCAGGGATATAAAGATTTGAAAGTGTATCAACTTGCATACAAGTTGGCACAAGTAGTATGCAGGATGCAGCAGCAGGAGGCAGGAAGCAGTTTCGTGACTGCCAAGTGCCTACTGCCGCTGCCTCCTATGTTTTTGGAAGTATGGCAAATAATCCGGTCCCGAGTACTCGGGATTACCGAAAAATTAACTGCCTCCTGCCGCTGCCTCCTGCATACTATATACAAATAGGTAAATAGTAACAAAAAACCATAATATGGCAGAAGAACAAAATATCCAGAACCAAATAAACATTGAATTACCTGAGGATGTTGCCGAAGGTGTATATTCAAATTTGGCAATTATCACTCATTCCAATTCAGAGTTTGTGATTGATTTTATTAAAATGCTTCCCGGAATTCCTAAAGCAAAAGTAAAATCAAGAATTATTCTTACACCCCAGCATGCGAAAAGATTGCTGGTAGCGCTTAAAGACAACATTGTAAAGTTTGAGAATGCTCATGGTACAATAAAAGTTGAAGAGTTTGC
>JBBAAT010000020.1:0-16782 GCA_041658145.1 Bacteroidales bacterium
CTCTTCGACACGGACGCTAACCCACAAATCTACGCTATGTCCGGCTCTGAGTGACACTAACAAACAAATATATAATATGCATAACATCAGTTTTTGAGAGGATACAAATAAAAATAGTTTATGAAAATTCGCTTTTTATTCATAATCCCATTTTTGCTGATACTATCGTTTTCTTCAAAATCGCAAACACTTAAAAAATTTTCTGAAGAGCCACAAATTTTTTTTGAAGAGCTTACGGCATTTTTTAAGAATATCGATAATTCCAACGATAAAAAGACAGCTAAAGAATTCATGGAACTATTCACAATTGAGTGGAACGGAAACAAATTTTCTGCTGATGAAACGAAAGAAATGATTTCAACCTGCAACCTTATGCTAAAAAGGAAAATGAAACCAATTCCGCATTTTAGAAATTATTTGTCCACTATTGTAAGTTTTAATAACACCAATCAATCTGATAATAGTTTTAAAGCATGGGAAGCCAGCCTGACCAAGCTAATCAATCGCTCTACCAGTTCACAGTTTATAGATTACCTTGAAATAAGCAACAGCTTGTTTACCGAAAATGTTCTTTACAAATCGTCCACTACCAAATGGAAATCCGACAACAGCAATTACATTTTTGAATTTGATACAGTGCCCAGAATTGTATTTCCTTCACTAAACTTGAGCTGTTATGCGAATGATGACAGTGCAAACATATATAACACCAAAGGCGTTTATTATCCTACTTTATCCAAATGGGTTGGCAGTGGAGGAAAAGTGCTTTGGAAACGGGCAGGATTTGATGAAAATACAATATATGCTGAACTTGATAAATATGTGATCAATGTAACAAACTCAAAGTACACGGCTGATTCAGTAAAATTTTTCTATAAGGATTTTTTTGACAAACCTTTATTAGGCAAACTTGATGAGAAAATCATGGCAAACATGAATGAGGATAAGGCTACATATCCTCGTTTTGATTCTTACAATAAACGTTTGAAAATTGAAAGTATCTTCCCGAATATTGATTACGACGGTGGTTTCACAATGCATGGGGGGAAACTTATAGGTTCAGGGGATAATGAACAGGATGCTTATCTGATTTTTTACAGAGAAGGACAAAAATTTATTAAAACAGGTACCAAAACATACACCATTCGAAAAAACAAAATATCTTCCGATAGAGCTTCAATAACTATTTACTGGGAAAAAGATTCCATTTATCATCCGGGACTTCAGATGAAATATCTGAATGATGATAAAGAACTTTCATTACTGCGTTCAAAGGAAGGAATAGCGGAAACTCCTTTTTTCGATACCTACCATAAACTTGATTTGTACTTTGAAGCGCTTTACTGGAAAATGGATCAGCCTCTGATAGAAATGAAAATGATAAAAGGCGTTGGAACTGAAAGTGAAGCTGCTTTTGAATCCTACAACTATTTTACTGCTCATCGGTATTATAAATTGCAGGGAATTGATGAATCGCATCCTCTGAATGATCTGAAAAAATATGCTAAAAGTACAAACTCTGACATAGTATCGGTACCGGCTTATGCAAATTATCTTAAAATCGCATTGTCACAGATAGAAGCATTGATGCTTAACTTGGCAAACATGGGATTTATTGCATATGATATTGTTAATAATAAGGTATATCTTAAAGAGAAACTTTACAACTTTTTACTTGCCAAAGCAGGCAAAGTGGATTCCGATGTGTTGCAGTTTAATTCCATTACAAAAGAAGGAAAAACTAATGCAACATTGAACCTCCTTAACTTTGATCTTGAAATGAACGGTGTAAACTGCGTTTATCTGAGCGACTCTCAGAATGTGTATATTTTCCCAAAAGACAAACAACTAATAATTAAAAAAGATCGCGACTTTGATTTTGACGGACGTATTCATGCCGGTATGTTTGATTTTTATGGAAAGTTGTTTTCTTTTACTTACAATAAATTCAAGATTGATATGCCTGTTGTAGATTCAATGGCTTTTTTCGTAAAAAGTTTTAAAGTTGATGAAAACGGAAACCGCAGTATTGTAAAAGTCAAATCTGTGCTGGAAGGAATTAAAGGAGATTTACAGATTGATGCTCCTAATAATAAATCAGGTATTGTAACTTACGGGCAATATCCTTTGTTCCGCAGTATAAAAGATTCGTATGTTTATTATGATAAAAAGGCTATCCAAAAAGGTGTTTACACCAAAGATCGTTTTTATTTCCATGTGGATCCCTTTGAAATAGACAGCCTTGATAATAAATCCACGGAGGGAATTGGTTTCTCAGGAGATTTTGTTTCTGCAGATATCTTTCCTGATTTTGAAGAAGTGTTAAAAGTGCAGGATGACTATTCTCTTGGCTTTGTGAGGCTCACACCTGAATCGGGTTTCGCCGTATACAAAGGGAAGGGAACTTATGACTCTATTGTGGATATGAGTAATGGAGGACTAAAAGGTAATGGAACATTAAAATATCTGACCTCTGTGTCAAAATCAAACAATATTATTTTTTACCCTGATTCTTTGAATGCAGAGGTGCAATTATTCACCATTAATGAACAGAAAGCAGCTATTGAGTACCCTCCTGTCATTGCAGAAGATGTTTACGAACACTGGATGCCGTACCAGGACATTATGAATATTTATGAAAAACAAAAACCCCTCGCTATGTATAACTCGGAAGCCAAATTACACGGTAGTCTGGCTCTCACACCTACAACTTTAACAGGCAGAGGAACAACGGTGTTTAGCGATGCAGAAATGGATGCAAAACTTTTTAAATTCAAAAACCGTGTATTTGACTCTGATACTGCTGATTTCCGTTTAAAAAGTTACGACCTGTCGAGGTTAGCATTCTCAACATTCAATTATAACTCCCACATTGACTTTGATGCACGTAAAGGCGAATTCAAATCGAATGGAGGCAATTCCAAGGTTGAGTTTCCGATTAATATGTACATCTGTTATATGGATGAATTTGATTGGTTTATGGATGAGGAAGAAATTGAGCTTGCAAATAATAATATTAATAAAAATACCGAGAGGCTGAATACCCTTTCACCCAAAGAACTTGCAGATATTGATATTTCAGGTTCGGAATTTGTGTCTGTTCATCCTGACCAGGATTCACTGCGATTCTTTTCTCCGAGAGCAAAATTTAATTTAAAACATAATATTATTACTGCCAGGGATGTAAAGATTATTAAAGTTGCTGATGCTGCCATATACCCGGAAAAGGGAAATGTAACTATTCTGGAAAAAGCAGAAATGAAACCGCTTGAAAATGCACAGATACTTGCCAATATGGCAACAAAATATCATGTCATATACAATGCTCTTGTAAATATTAACGGACGAAAAAAATATTCTGCGAGCGGCATGTATGACTATGTTGATGAAGATAGCATAAGACATCCTATATATTTAGACAAAATAGAAGTTGATACAACTTTACAAACATATGGGACCGGTGATATTTCTGATACTTCTAAATTAATACTCAGTTCTAACTTTGATTTTGCGGGAGGAGTTAAATTGACTGCAAGTAACGAATTCCTTAATTTCAATGGCGCTTTCAAAATAAAATATGATTGTGATACACTGCCCCGTGCATGGATTAAGTTTCATTCAGATATCAATCCAAAGGAAATTTATATCCCGATCAATGATACGATCAGAGATGTGAATAACAGGAAATTGGAAGCAGGAATATTCCTGGCAAACGATTCAAATGATGTATATTCAGCATTCCTGTCAAAGAAATTAAAATCTACCGATCAGGATATTATCACGGCAAGAGGTTTTATTTATTATGATAAGGTAAACGATGAATACAGGATATCGAATAAGGAAAAAATCAAACAGTTTAATCAACCCGGAAATTATGTAAGCCTTACAAAAGTAAGCTGCATCACATATGGTGATGGAAAGATCGAACTGGCGCCAAATCTTGGAAGAGTTGCCATGGGAATCTATGGAAATGCCAAACATTATATAATCCCTGATTCTGCAAGCCTTGACCTCGTTATGTACATCGATTTCTTTTTTAGCGATGATGCACTTAAACAGATGGTTCAGAACCTTGAAAAGTTAAATACACTCAAAGCCGTCGACCTTACCAGAACTACATTTACGAAAGCATTAACCGAAATTTTAGGCGCCAAAGAAGCAGATAAACTTATTTCTGATGTTTCAATGAACGGAGCGTTCAAAAAAATCCCGTCCGAACTATCATATACATTGTTTTTAGGCGATGTTCAGATGAAGTGGAATTCTTTTACAAAATCTTTTATCTCTGAAGGACCAATCGGAATAGTGGCATTAAACAAAAATCAGATTAATAAATATGTAAACGGCTATGTGGAAGTAGTAAAGAAAAAAACAGTCGATGAAATCAATGTTTACCTTGAGTTCGATTCAAACAATTGGTATTACTTTAACTACAAGTCAAACGTCATGCAGGCAATTTCTTCCAGTACGGAGTTTAACACTGCTATTAAAGAAACCAAATCCGATAAAAGGACGTTGAAGTCGGAAAAGGATCTTCCGCAATATTCATATACTATTTCAACAGAAATGAAGAAAAAAACATTTCTTAAAAAAGTTGAACCATCAAATTAATAGAAGTTAGCCGTGGAAATAATACAATTTTCAACGATTCTTGTCATTATTTTGTCCTATCTGGTAGGATCAATCCCAACAGCAGTATGGGTGGGAAAGTGGTTTTATGGAATCGACGTGCGTAAATATGGAAGCGGGAACGCTGGCGCCACCAACACAATCCGCGTTCTTGGCCCGGGTGCAGGAATCCCTGTTTTTATTATTGATGTGATGAAAGGTTTTGCCGGAGTGGAACTAGCCTACCTCTGTAAAGATAATTTTGGAGAACATAACGAGATTTTTGCAATGTTTAAAGTGATCCTGTCATTCATTGTGATTGTCGGGCATGTATTTCCGGTATTTGCAGGATTTAGGGGGGGGAAGGGAATTGCCACTTCTTTAGGTATAGTGCTGGCTTTGTTTCCTTATCCTGCTTTGGTCGCGACAGGAGTTTTTATTACTATTCTTTTGATCACACATTATGTTTCACTTGGATCTATTTCTGCCGCAGTTGTTTTTCCTTTTGTTAATATCTTCATTTTTAATGCGATGGAGTATGCATACCTGATATTTTCAATTGTGATATCCCTTTTTGTTATTGTTACTCATCGTAAAAACATCAAACGCCTGTTGGCAAACGAAGAGGCAAAGTTTTATTTCAAAAAAAAGAAACCACTTGCCAGGTAACAATTTATGGAATTTTATAGTATAATATATCTTAATTAAGATATTTCTTAAAATTTTGAAACGGATCGGTCAACATATTGTTTTTTGTTTGCTTTTTTTCATCAGCATTCCTTTTGCGCTTGATGCACAAACTGATTTTAAATCGCAGGATGATATGAAAAAAAAGGCTAATGAATATTTTAAAGAAGAAGATTATGTGTCGGCAATGCCTTTATATTCGCAACTTGTAAGTATTTACCCAAAGGATCCTGTATACAATTGCCGCTTTGGAGTTTGTGTCCTGTTTGCTGACAGAAGAGAAACCGAAAAACCGATAAAATACCTGGAATTCGCATCCACAAAACCTGATGTGGATGTTTCTGTATTTTATTATCTCGGACTTGCTTATCATCATAATTTCAGGTTTGCTGAGGCAATAAAAGAATACAACCTTTACAAAGAAAAGGCAGGAATCAAAAATGCTGCTAAAATGGATGTAGACAGGCAAATAGAGATATGTAATAATGCAAGGAATTTGCTGACACACTTTTCTGACCTGTATGTTCTGCAAAAAACGGAGGTGGATTACAAAGATTTTTTCCGCTCTTATGATGCAGAACAGTTTATTGGCAAACTTCTTGTTAAGCCAGATATTTTTAAAACATCGTTAGATAAGAAACGTGAAAAATTGAGCCTGGTATACTTTTCCAAAGAAAATAATGAAGTTTATTTTTCAAGTTATGGTATTGATGGGAAAAATGGAAAAGATATGTATAAATCAATAAAGTTGCCTGACGGTGAATGGAGCAAACCTGTGAACCTTGGCCCAACCATTAATACTCCTTATGATGAGGATTTCCCTTTTATTTTACCTGATGGAGTAACATTGTATTATTGTTCTAAAGGAATGAACACTATGGGGGGATATGATATTTTTAAATCTACGCTGAATGATGATGGAATATGGAGTGATCCTGAAAATCTTAACTATCCTATAAATACCCCATTTGACGATATGATGTTTATGCCGGATTCATCACAACAATACGCATACTTCTCTTCTTCCAGGTCAAGCATAGAAGGCATGATTTCAGTTTATAAAGTCAGGATTGACAATCGTCCGCAGGTAAATGAAATTTTAGCACTTGATAAAAACATAAATATATCTTTAGGTAATGATACAGCCTATGCACAAACAATACAGTTTCTAAAGGAAAATGCCACCCTTGCGGTAAATGCAACTGAAAGTATGTTTGAGAAAAAGGACAATAAGAACGATATTATTCAAAGTAGCGACAATAATGAGAATGAAATTACCGAAGATGACGGATACAAAATACCGGAAAATATTACCAATGATGATATTGTTAAAATTGCCGACAAGCAGTCGAAAGATGCATTGCAAGAGCTTAAAGAACTG
Source organism: Bacteroidales bacterium (assembly GCA_041658145.1). Classification (GTDB taxonomy): domain Bacteria; phylum Bacteroidota; class Bacteroidia; order Bacteroidales; family CG2-30-32-10; genus JBBAAT01. The sequence goes on from JBBAAT010000020.1 coordinate 6,677, forward strand.
AAAATACAAAGAAACGCAGCAAAGATTATTGCACAAAACAGGAAATTACAGGCAGAAGCAAAATATAATGAAGCCGATTCGATTACTAAAATTGCTGAAACCATCAGTGATGTCAATACCAAACAGACAGAACTGGTAAAAGTAAATATGCTTCATTCGGAAGCTGAGCAGTTGAATAAGGAATCTGCGATAGCAATGAATATTGCCGATCAGTTAGACGAAAAAGTGAACATAAAGCAGGACGAAGCCAATGAGGCATTATCATATGCCAAAGGAATAAATGCCGCTGTCGAGTCTAATTCTATTGACACTTCCATTGCTATGTTAAATAAAATGATCGATAATCTGGAGAAATCTCCTGTTGATACTAACTTAGCAGCTTTCAATGTCCCGAATAATGAATTTATTAAACACAACGAACAAGAATCACAAACCCTTGCTGAACAAGCAAAAAAAATACAGGATGAAGTTAATTCCTTAAAGTCAGAAACTGATAACTATAGAAAAGATGCTGCTAATTCAAAGAAAAAAAGTGTAAAGGAGCAGCTTGATAATAAAGCGGTAGAACTGGATAATGAGGCAAAAACAAAACAAGTGGAGGCTGATCAGATATTACAGAAATCTGAAAAATTACAATCTGAAGCCGACAGCGCAAGAGCACAATCAACTATTTATGCCAATGTAGTAGATGATATTAAAAACAATGATACTACATCTACTGCTATTGCAACTCGTATAGTTGTGGATTTCACAAAACCAACAAATGAAGAACTTAAACATAAAGCAGAAGTACAAACCAAAACTGAAAATATCGTAAAGGCAGTGCAAAAAGAAGCCGGTGATTTGAAAAAACAAGCTGATATTGCTTATGCCATTGCCAGCGACAAAAATAATCAAAGCTTAAAAATGTCAAAGGAAGCTGATAATTTAATCACAGAAACAAACGAAATAGCAAATACTGATGATATAGAGAAGAGTATAAAGAAAGCCAATGAACTGCGACAAGAGTCAATTATTCTGGCACAACAGTCGGTAGTTGCTTACAATCTTGCAAAAAAGATTGAGGTTGCATACAATGAGAAACAGCAGGAAGCCATTGGTATTGTTAAAAAATCGACCGACATCAAAGAATTGACAAATTTCAATAAAATAAACGAAGCTGCAACAAAATATTCAGAATTACAGTCTTCAATTGTTCCACAGACAAATACTACTTCTGTAACTGATCAATTCCAATCTGAGCAGGCAAATTTGCTTGACAACAAGGAATATGAACTACAACAAGCCACTGAAGACTACAAATTACTTCAAAGTAAAACAGACAGTTTGTCAGATAAATCTAATTCTTTAAGAGAAGAAGCCGATAATACAATAAAGATATCAAAAAAGAACGAACTTATTAAACAGGCTGAACAAATAGAAGTTCAGGAAACAGCTATGCGGAAACAGCTGAATGAAGCAAATGACTTATCAAACAAGCTTAAAATTGAAGCAGGGGAGTTGAAGATAAAAATTAAACATACTGCCAACCTTATCACTGAAGCCTCGATTTATAAGGCATCCGGCACTTCAACGGTAGATAAAACTGAACTTGAAAAACAGATCGCTCAATATGAAACTAAGGATATTTTTGCCGAAGTTAATACTGAGAATACAAATGATATTATTGCTGAAAATAATAGTGTCAACAATTACCCGAATGCTAAATCGACAGTTTCCAATTTAACGGCTGCGGAAAAGATAGAGATAAAGGCTGATTTCATTGACAATACTGTAGCAATTATTAACAATAATATCTCTGTGTTACAAAATAACATGGCGAAAGAAAATGACCAAACACAGAAAAAGAAGATCAGTAAGGAAATATCTGACTTGCAAAAAGAAGTCATAACTTTAAAACAGCAAGCTGACGAAACGCATAAGGAAGCCGTAAAAATCAACGGTTCAGAAGTAGTTGAAACTATCTCTTCCATTGATGAGAAAATCCTTGCTCAAAACTTGTACAACGAATCTGATTCCGGCTTTAAACGGGCTGTTGAAAGGCGGATAGAAGCAAATAAAACTGATAATATTGCCCAAAAGAAAAAATTATACACTGAAGCAAAAGAGTTTGAAGAAAAGGCACAAATAATACAACTCGAAGCATTGGAAGTACATGGTATTGCTAATAAAAATCTGTATTATACAAACAGCCTGAAGATAGCTCAGATAACTGTGGAAGATGAAACGAACAACCAACTTTCCATTGCAGGACTGCTTGAAAACGAATCCCGCTATTATTTTGAGAAAGCAAAAGCATTAAGGGAAAGTGTTAAAAACGAAACAAACTACACCAAGAAAAAAACTATTCTGGAAGAAGCAAAAACCAACGAGCAGCTTGCTATTGATAGGCAATTGAAAGCGATTGATATTTACACAAAGGCAGCTCCTGCATATGCTCAGACAAATGCTACTTCCGCATTACAACCTTCCAATATTCCACAAGCAAGTATTGAATCTGTAAATGAACAGTTACAATCTGAACTGGCAAATTCGCTTGACGGCAAAGAATATGAACTACAGCAAGCCAATGAAAACTATAATTTATTTCAGGCAAAAACAGACAGCTTGTCAAATGTGGTTAAATCTTTAAAACAAAAAGCCGGGAATACGACCAATCAATCTGATAAAAATGAATTCATAAAACTGGTTGAACAAATAGAAGCGCAAATAAAAGACTTACAGGTACAGCTTAATGAGGCAGATAATTTGTCGGAACAACTTAAAATTGAAATAGGGGAGTTGGAACTTAAAATTAAAAATACCAATAATCTTATCACTGAAGCCTCAATTAATAATAAAGTGTCAGACTTGCCTGACTGGCAGGCAGGTGTTTCAACAAACTTGCCTGACCGGCAGGCAGGTACAACTGAGTTAACTGCGACAAATATCACCAAAACTGAATTTAAAGGCATTTATTTAAATAACGATAATATTGTTACTCTTAATATAGACGCTGCCGACTTGCCTGACCGGCAGGCAGGTCTTGTTCCTCTCAACCCGAAATTACCGGCAGGCATTATATTTAAAGTTCAAATTGCGGCAGTAAAAAATCATGTTGCCTCTGATGTTTTTAAAGGAATAGCTCCATTAACCGGAGAAATCACCGCCACCGGACTGATACGTTATCTTGCAGGATTATTTGCAAAATTTGAAGATGCCAACACTGCGAGAAACCGGATCAGGACTATGGGATATGCTGATGCATTTGTTGTGGCTTATTATAATGGCAAACGCATTTCGGTTGCCGAAGCTCTTGCAATGTTGAAAAATGATAATTCGCTGACAACAACATATGCTGACCTGAATAATAAAACTTATGTAACTGCATCCCAAAATATCAATACAACCGCCGGACTCAGCAATCCTATTGCCAATATCAAAGGATTTTTGTATAGTGTACAGGTGGGCGTATACGGCAGCCCCCGAACATCAGCACAGCTTTTCAATATTACTCCATTATATGATGAAGTAATGGCAAATGGCTATTTCAGGTATCTTTCCGGCATTTATAGCTCATTGAATGATGCTGTAACTGCTAAAAATGCCATTGTTGTCAGGGGAGTGAAGGATGCTTTTGTGGTTGTGTATTACAATGGTAATAAAATAACAATGGCTGAGGCCAAGACTTTGCTTACAGAAAATGCTCCATTAGCCGGTGTTACCAATAATGAAACCACCGCAACACAAGCGAATACTACTGAAATTATTGACAAGTCAGGAATAGTTTATAAAGTGCAGTTAGGCGCATATAAAAATGATGTCCCTGTGGATGTTGTCAATCAATTTCTCGACAATATAGCTGGTAATAATCTTGAACATAATATGAATAATGATGGGCTTACCGTTTATACATCAGGAAATTTTAAAGATTACGATTCAGCAAATAATTTTAAAAACACATTGGTAAGTAAAGGGATGAAAGATGCATTTGTCGTGGCATTCCAGAATGGTCAGAAAATTTCTGTTACAAAAGCAATTGAATTATTGAAATAATACAGGCGGTTTATACTGCAAACGGGATACCTTGCCTACCGGCAGGCAGGAATTTGTACATTTTGAATAGGTCTTTGGTTTATAGTCAAGGCTGCCAGTTTAGTCAATGGTTTTCAGTTATTGGTAAAAATTAACTAAAGACCTTGACTAACAACCAAGCCGGCTGCCACAAACCAAAAACAACAGACTAATTTATTCTATTTTCAGCTTTTCACTTAGGTTTTCAAGAAGGTTTGCAACCCTAACTATTCCGGGAACAGCAGAATTTTTGATTTCGTCGTATAAGGCAAGAGAGGTTTGTTTCGTCCAGAATAATTTTGCGTCAACAGTTTCAGATTTTTTTTCTGTTTTAATAAGAGTTTCAGTCAGTGATTTTTTTATTGTTTCAGGAGTACTTTTACTTTTGGATATTTTTTTAATTTTCCTCAGCCCTTGTTTAACCTTTCCTTCTTTAATATCAGCCATTGCATCAACTATTAAATAAGGCCATTCGATCTTAGAAGTAATATTGAAGCCCGCAAAATGAAACCGCGCACCTTGATAATTTTCTTCATATAAACAAAGGGTGCCTGTTATTATATGGAAAGCCATAGCATTTAACTGCAATTCGTTTGATTTGGGCATTTTATTAAGCAAAGCCTTACCTTTTCTTGATTCATCAATGGCTAACGATTTCCAACCTTTTTCATAAAGCGCTATTGCTGCAAGAGAATGGGTCAGAAATTTAACATCTTTGTTACTTGCAGAAATGTCCATTATAATATTACTTTCAGCAATAGCATAATCGGGTCTACCGCCAACAGCCCATGAATATCCGAGTAAAAGCCTTAAAACATCTTCTGATATTTTCGGCTCATCAGCATGCCCCGTTGTATTGTATAAGAGAATAAGCGGCGGGATTGTATTCTCGGATAAAGTTTTATATGATTTGTATTTTAAACTTGAAAGCATTGAATCATATTCCTTTTGTTCCGGATTCTTGTTTTTACAGGAAAAAAGGAAAATAAGCAAAACAATGCCCACAACCTTTAAAATGTTCGTTAACGAAAAAGTAGAATATTTATACTGAACTAGTGTTGTGTTAAGAGTGATATGTTGAATAGATTGCTTCGTCGTTCCGATAGCTATCGGAACTCCTCGCAATGACGTCATTGCGAAACCGACGAAGGAGGGTGAAGCAATCTTAGTTCGTAGAAATAAGTTTAACATAACACTATCATCAAAAATCTTTCAGTTTGCTAATATACGATATTTTCTATATTAACAAACCCCAATAAAATTTGTGAATAATGTGGGTTAATGGCATCTCTAAAAACTCAATTAGAACGTCATTACGAGGTTTGTTTGATGCGTCATTGCGAGGAACGAAGCAATCTCCCTCACGGTGCGATAATGAGATTGCTTCGGGCGAAAAGCCCTCGCAATGACGGTTGGGCGTTCCTCATGGCTCGCAATGACGATGAGGTTTTTAGAGATGCCCTAATGTAAGTTAAGCGGAATTCTAAATTTCAATTTTCAAACCATCATAAGCTAATTTGACAAATTCGGGTAGTTCTTTCTCCACGTCCTCATGAAGCCCCAGTTGATGGCTGATATGAGTAAGATATGCCTGTTCAGGCTGTATGTGCTGCAAAACTTTGATAGCTTCTTCAAGGTTAAAATGAGAAATGTGTTGCTTCCTTCTCAGAGCATTAAGCACGACAATTTTAGATCCTTTAATTTTTTCGAGTTCATCATCGGAAATAAAATTGGCATCTGTGATATAGGTAAAATCATTAATCCTGAATCCGAACACAGGAAGGCGGTAATGCATAACCTCAATAGGAATAATTGTATCATTATTGATTTTAAAAGGATGAGTTTTAATAGCGTGAAGATTGATGTCAGGGACACCCGGGTATTTCTCGTCTTCAAATGCATAGAAGAAATCCGACCGCAGCACTTTATGAACATTTTGACGTGCATATACATTTACAGGTCCTTTTTGAAAATAATTAAAAGCCCGTATATCGTCCAACCCTCCTATATGATCCTTATGTGCATGCGTAATAAGCACCGCATCAATCCTGCACACATTTTCCCTTAGCATCTGCTGCCTGAAATCAGGACCGGCGTCGATCACCAAAATATTGTTTTTGGTTTCTACCAATACCGAAGAACGGAGTCTTTTGTCTTTGCTGTCGCCCGAACTACAAACCTTGCATGGGCAAGCAATTACAGGAACTCCCTGTGATGTTCCGGTTCCAAGAAATGTTACTTTCAAATTTCAAATAATTTTGTGTAAAATTAATCCGATAAATGTAAACTTTGAAATTATTCAGGAAAAATTAATCAACGATTTTAATTTTCCCTGCCTACCGTCAGGCAGGCATTTTGAGTTGCCTGCTGATCGGCGGGTTCTGTTCAACTTAATTTTATCCGCAATTTATGTTTATATTTGTTCGCTGTTTTATTTTTTTTCGTGAACTGCGGATAAAATTTTTAATCGTTACCCTGCAGCCAATTGATTTTTTTTTTAAAATTCACTTAAGAATAGTATATTTGTATTGAATTTTACGAAAAATGCAAATTGATAATATATACATAAAACAACTCAGGGATAAATTAAGTGAACTGAATCCTTATCTGGTGTTGCTTTTTGGCTCGTATGCATATGGTACGCCTCATATCGACAGCGATTTGGATATTATTGTCGTATTGAATGATAACACAATGCCTGCTACATTTAAAGAAAAACAATCGTTGTATTTAAAAGTAAGTCCCTATACACGTCCTGTGGCAAAACAAATACCTGTTGATCTGATTGTTTATACAATACCAATGTACGAGCATTTCAAGGAAATGAAAAGTAGTTTTTCAAAAGAAATTATACAAAAAGGAATAGTTCTATATGAAAACAAGCACTCTGCAATGGCTTGAATTAGCTCAAGCCGATTTACGAAGTTGTGAAAACAATCTGCACGATGACTTTGTAACAAACATACAAAATAGGAATGATGGCAACCGGCAAGCCAACATTAGCCGAAAGTAGAGAACTATATGAGATTGCCAAAAAAGTTTACTTAATAGTAATGAATACAATTGACAAATCCTGATGATTTTGCTCAATAATATGTATGCAACGGTTCTCTATCAAAAATTCATCTTAGTATCCGATTATATTACATAGCAACCACTCGAAATATTTTTTAATTATGACAAAAACATTTCATAAAATTAACGCTGATGATATAATTGACAATCCGTTCAAACTAATAGGAACTGACTGGATGCTGATTACGGCAGGGATAAAAGACTCGTTTAATACCATGACAGCAGGATGGGGCGGCATGGGCATTCTTTGGAAAATGCAGGTCGCTTTTTGTTTTGTGAGGCCTACACGGTACACCTACCGGTTTATGGAAAAAAACGATTATTTCACATTGACCTTTTTTGATGAAAAATACAGGGATATTTTAAATTTCTGCGGCACTAAATCAGGACGTAATTTTGATAAAATTAAAGAAACCGGCCTGAAACCATTAGAAACCAAAAAGGGAAGTATATATTTTGAACAGGCACGGCTTGTTCTTGAATGCAGAAAAATATATTTTGATGATATTAAACCCGAAAATTTTCTGGAAAGTAAAATTCACAACGCTTATCCGGAAAAGGATTATCACAGGTTATACATAGGTGAAATAATTACTTGTATGTCTTCAGAATAGAATAATTTATTCTGCTTTATATTAATTTTGTAATTTTACATTTTAAGTGTAATACGAATCAAGTTTATAAAAACGAAACAAGTGAAATTTATTGATCAGATAAGGCAATCAATTGGTAGTTATTTTTTTTGGCATGATATTGCCAAAGTTCAGCGAAATAGATGCATTATGAACCTTGATGATGCTAAAACTATAGGTCTTATTTACAATGCATCTGATGAAGTTACATATAATATCATTAGTGATTTTGTTAAGTATTTTCAGGAAAACCAAAAAATTGTAAAAGCTTTGGGGTTTGTAAACTACAACCGGCTACCACATTATTGCTTCCCAAAACTTTCTTATGACTATTTCACGAAACGCGACCTGAACTGGTATTTCAAACCCGCCAATTTAAGAGTTACAGATTTCATTAACGAAGAATTTGATATTGTGATCGATCTATCTATGACAGACTGTTTCCCCTTAAACTATATTTCAGGTTTATCGAAAGGAAAATTTAAAGTTGGCAGATATGGCGATAAATACTCTAATATTTATGATTTTATGCTAAATATTGATAACAACATCAGCCTTGAAAAATACATACAAGAAACCATTCGCTACCTGAATATTATCAACAAAGACGCAAAACAAATTTAAACGAGCAGGATGAAAAGGAGAATTATTTTACCCTTGATTTTTTGTGCTATCTGTCTGACCGGTTTTGCGCAACTTACAATAACCCGGCAGCCTTATGTTGACTCGCTTTTCCAGAACAGAAAAGAAGTATATTTTAAATTTAATATTGATTCCCGCCAGGAAATCAATTCTCTCACAACTGTTATTTCTATTGACAATGTTAAAGGAAACACTGTGCTCGCTTATGCTAACAAAAAAGAATTCACAAAGTTTATACAATTAAATTACAATTATACAATTTTAACAAGTCCCGGTGAACGGATAATTAACCCCAGAATGCTTGATAATGTTAATCTGAAGCAAATTCAGACGTGGGATTCCTATCCGACATACAATGCCTATGAAACAATGATGAACCAGTTTGCATCAAACTATTCAAGCCTTTGTAATGTTTATACTATTAAAACTCTTGCCAGTGGAAGAAAGTTAATTCTTGCCAAGATTTCCCACAATGTAAATACTCATGAAAATGAGCCGCAATTCCTGTATACATCAACCATGCATGGAAATGAGACTTCCGGATTTGTTCACATGTTGCATTTGATTGATACTTTATTATCAAGTTACGGAACCAACCCAGGAATTACCAGCCTGCTTGATAGTACAGAGATATGGATATGTCCGCTTGCAAATCCTGATGGAACTTATATGGCTTCAGGCGGCAGTAGTATATGGGGCGCCATAAGATACAATGCGAATGGGGTAGACCTGAACCGTAATTATCCTGATCCTGTCGGTGGCCAACATCCAGATGGTGAAGCATGGCAACCCGAAACCGAAGCATTTATGAACTTTGCAGATACCATGAACTTTGTAATGTCCGCTAATTTTCATGAAGGAGCGGAAGTAGTAAATTATCCATGGGATTGCAAAGCAACCCTGACTGCTGATGATAACTGGTGGCAATTAGTATCGCATCAATATGCCGATACAGCACAGGCGTATGGCCCATCCGGATGCTTTACAGATGTGGATCCATCGGGCATTACCAACGGCTATGCATGGTATCAGGTGCTGGGAGGCAGGGAGGACTATATGAATTATTTTAAACAATGCAGGGAAGCTACCATAGAAATATCTTCCGACCAGAGTCCATCCGGATCCGAACTTCCTACATTGTGGGCTGAAAACAACAGGTCGTTTTTTAATTATATGGAGCAATCCTTGAAAGGCATTAGGGGATTAGTGACCGATTCATGTACAGGGCAGGGGATAAAAGCGAAAGTTTTTATTGCAGTTCATGATTTTGACAGTTCTCATGTTTATTCTGCATTACCTTTAGGTAATTACCACAGACCTATTTTTGCCGGTATCTATAATGTAACATATTCGGCACCCGGTTATCAAAGTAAAACAATAAACAATATTTCTGTGAGCAATGGTAATACAGTTGTTCAGAACATTGCTCTTAAACCTGATGTAGTAGTGCAACCTGTCGCAAACTTTTCATACACAGTTAATGGAAACGCATACGATTTTACAAATACTTCAACCGGCGGAGTTACTTTTGAATGGAGTTTTGGTGACGGTAATTACAGTACACTGGCTGATCCATCTCATAGTTATGCTGCTAACGGCATTTACACGGTACAATTAATTGCATATAATGCTTGCGGATCTGACACAACTACTGCTCAAATCAACGTTACAAACGTTGGATTAAATCCGGAAACGGCATTTAAT
>JBBAAT010000021.1:0-16551 GCA_041658145.1 Bacteroidales bacterium
TATTGCTGTTTTCTTCTGTTGGTTTTCGATCACTTCGCAAACGATAGTTTTATATTTCGGAACCTTTATATCATTGCCAAGGCTATCTTTTACCACGTTCCCATTCTGGTCAAGAAGATAAGTAAACCCATCTTCTACCTCTTTGGTTTCAATATAGTGAATTTCTTTAACTGATTCGGGAGAAACATCAATTGCCTTGATATTCACCAGTATTTCGTAGTCATAAGAGCGTCCTTTAACTTTTTTGGTATCATAGTTCAGCCACAGCTTGTTCAAATCTGAAAGGCTAATCTTAGTAAGAGCTTCTTCAAAATCAGCAGGAAGCAAGATGGTCGTCTGATTCTTAATTTTAAACAGAATATTTGCAGTACCCTGAAAAAGAGCCACAGTCAGAAGAGAATCGGCATCTTTGTATGAATTGTAATATTCCTTAACTTTTTTAAATTCATAATATGCGCTGCGGGAATTTGGGCGATCACCTTTCTTTAGCAGACTTTGAGCGTGTATATAGAAGTATTCTGCGGCTTTTTTCTTTGCTTCAATGATCTCCTGATCATAATTTACATATTCAAAGCCAATTTTATCAAGAATAGGTTGTGGTAACACTCTTACTGATTCCTGTCTTTTCTTCATTTTGAAATATGTAATGAATATTTTATCCCAAATGTCAGGCTGACCAGTCTTTTTCAAGTACGTAATATTTTCGATATCTTTCTGGTTGGCATTTTTGTATGACTGTGTCAATACAGAGATTTCTTTCACTTTTTCAGGTTTTTTCATCAGTTTTTTTACGGATTTACTGATGGCCATATCGTATTCCCCTTTCTGCATAAATTTCTTTGACGAAACACATCCTGATACGGTTAACGTAATCAAAATGAATATAGTAGCTGCTTTTTTCATAACCTTAAATATTGATTTATAAAATTGCCAAGTCAAAGATTAAGCCAAATGTAAGACATAAATATTAGGTGCAATCATTTTTCTTTTCCAAATAGAATAGAAATGTTAATTTTGATGTTCTTTGATTTGATAATTTTCTTGCAAACAGTATATTTTTTATGGTAATTATTTAGGTATAGGGAAATAGAGGTATAAGGTATAAGGAAAAAGACCTATAACTTTCATCACCCCTATACCTTTATAACCTATACCTTTATAACTAAATAGTAATTTTTTATGAACATATTATACAGGTAAATAATCGCAACATGTGGACATTGCTGGTCAGGCTGATATTGAGAAATAGATCAGGTATTATTATAACCATCGCGCTTCTTACAGGCTTTATGGCTTATAAAGCCGTACATGTTCAATTATCCTATGAATTGCAGGAAATGCTTCCGTCTACTGACTCAACCAGCATTCAATATCAAAATTTTAAGAAAATGTTCGGAGAAGATGGCAGCGTGATGTTTGTGGGTTTCCAGGACAGTACTATTTTTTGTCTCAACAAATTTAATAACTTTTACGACCTGACCGATAGTCTTAAAAAAATTAAAGGTGTTCAGGACGTCCTTTCCTTGACACGAATGTTTCATTTACTGAAAAACGACAGTACTAAAAAATTCGATTTCAAACCAATATTAAAAGAAAAACCTAAAAGCCAGTCAGAACTTGACAGCCTTAAGACATTGATATTTTCATATCCATTTTATGATAATTTGCTTTTTAATAAAAAAAGTAATGTTTATCTGCTGATGATCACTCTCGACAAACAGGAGATAGCATCAGGAAACCGCTTTAATCTTATCAATGACATAAAAAAGCAAGTTGAAGATTTTGCAGAAAAATATAATATTAAAGTTCATTATTCAGGCTTACCTTATATAAGAACAGTTACTTCATTTAAGATTAAAAAAGAACTGCTGCTGTTTATATTATTATCATTGCTGGTGGCTGCAGTAGTGCTGTTTTTTTATTTCAGATCGCTAAAGGCTGTACTCATTCCATTACTTATTGTGGCTATCGGTGTAATCTGGGTATTAGGCACCATGGTGCTGTTCGATTACAAAATAACTTTGCTTAGCGGGATTATTCCGCCGCTACTTATCATTATAGGCGTAGAAAACTGTATTTTCCTGCTTAACAAATATCATTTTGAGTATCGCAAGCATCAAAACAAAGTCAAGGCGCTTTCGCGTGTCGTACAGCGTGTAGGCTTTGCCACTTTGCTCACCAATACGGCTGCGGCTGCCGGGTTTGCTGCTTTTATAATCATACGTAACCGTATGCTGCATGAATTTGGTGTTATTGCATCCATAAACATTCTGATAATTTATATAATTTCACTTTTACTTATCCCTATATTATTCAGTTTTCTGAAACCACCAACGATAAAACAAACCAGACATCTTGAAAATAAAACCGTTACTAAAATTATAAATTTTATTATTTATTCTGTACAATATCGCAGGAAGGTAATATATATTAGTTCTGTAATTATTGTCCTGGTTGGAGTCTTTGGAATTACGCTGCTAAGAACTACAGGAAATATTGTTGACGATATTCCAAAAAAAGATCCTTTATATACTGATTTGATGTTTTTTGAAAAGCATTTTCATGGGGTAATGCCTTTCGAAATATCCATCGACACCAAAAAGAAAAAAGGTGTATTAAACTTACGTGTACTTGAAAATATAAACACACTACAAGATACACTTTCCACTTATCCTGAATTATCAAGACCTTTATCGATCGCAGAAGTTGTGAAATTTGCCAAGCAGGCATTTTATAATAACGACCCGGCTTTCTACAACATGCCTAATAATAATGAGATAGTTTTTATAAAAAATTACCTGCCAAAATTCAACAATCAAAAGAAAAGCATCCTCAACAATTTTGTGGATTCAACCTTGCGTGTAACGCGAATTAGCGTGCAAATGGCCAATATTGGCACTAAGGATATTGAGCGTATCAAGAACGATCTTCAACCCAAAATAGATACCATATTTAATAAAAAATACTATGAAGCTCAAAAAGCTAAAGATATAAGTGTAAAGCCTACCAAATACGACGTAAATATAACAGGAACCAGTGTAATTTTCCTGAAAGGTACAGATTACCTTGTTACCAACCTTTGGTCAAGTCTGGCTGTAGCAACATTAATTATTTCATTACTTATGCTATTGATGTTTACATCCATACGTATGGTAGGGATATCAATGATTCCAAACCTGATTCCTCAGATAATGACTGCGGCAATGATGGGTTATATCGGTATTTCGATAAAACCTTCCACAGTATTAATCTTCAGTATCGCACTCGGAATATCGGTTGACAATGCAATATTGTATCTGTCTCGTTATCGCTATCAGCTAAGGCAAACCAGGAAGAATATTAAGGACTGTGTATTATCAGCGCTGAAAGAAACCGGTTACAGCATGATATATTCTTCATCTGTGCTTTTCCTCGGTTTCTCAATATTTATTCTTTCTACTTTTGGCGGAACTCAGGCTGTTGGTTATTTAATTTCGTTTACTATGCTGGCAGCAATGTTATGCAATCTGTTTTTATTGCCTTCGATGCTGTTAACTTTTGGTAAAAAAGGTACAACAAAAGCTTTTGAAGAACCAGTAATTGAAATACTGGACGAAGAAGAAGACATTGAAATTAATGAACTGGAAAAAGAATCTGCAAAAGAATTAACTCCATTAATATGAAAATAAAAATAGGGTATAGAGGTATAAGGGTATAGAGGTATGGGGCAATACAGTAGTAGTAGTAGTAGTAGTAGTAGTAGTAGTAGTAGCAGTGGCAGTAGGCAGTAGGCAGTAGGCAGTAGGCAGTAGGCAGTAGGCAGTAGGCAGTAGGCAGTAAGCAGTGAGCAATGGACAGTTTGCCAACTGCCAATTACTAACTGCCAACTTCTGACTCCCATATACCATATACCTTATACCCATCAATGCAATGATATTGTTTAACTTATAAAATTATTTATACATGAAAGGTATTGTTTTAGCCGGAGGAGTTGGCACAAGGCTTCATCCGCTTACCATTGCGGTGAGCAAGCAGCTTATGCCTGTTTACGACAAACCAATGATCTATTACCCGATATCTGTTCTGATGATGGCCGGCATTCATGAGCTTCTTATCATTTCTACTCCGCAGGACCTGCCAAATTTTAAAAAATTGCTTGGTGATGGCAAGCAATTAGGCTGTGAGTTCAGCTATGCTGAACAGGCTATTCCAAACGGACTGGCTCAGGCTTTTGTTATAGGTGAAGAATTTATAGGAAAAGACAAAGTGGCGCTGGTGCTTGGCGATAATATATTTTATGGGAGCCACTTGCAGCAATTGGTTCAGGAGCATAATGATCCGGAAGGAGGAGTAGTTTTTGCTTATCATGTTTCCGACCCGCAACGTTACGGAGTAGTTGAGTTTGATGAAAAACAAAATGTTGTATCGATTGAAGAAAAACCAAAAAAACCAAAATCAAATTATGCTGTTCCTGGTTTGTATTTCTATGATAATTCCGTGGTGGAAGCAGCAAAAAATATTAAACCCAGCCACAGAGGTGAATACGAAATAACAGATGTTAACAAGTTTTATCTCGATAATGGCAAACTAAAAGTTGGTATCCTTGGCAGGGGGACAGCCTGGCTTGATACAGGGACATTTAACACCCTCCTTCAGGCTTCGCAGTTTGTTCAGGTAATTGAAGAAAGGCAGGGATTGAAAATCGGTTGCATCGAAGAAATAGCTTACCGGATGGGATTTATCAGCAAAGAACAATTAACAGAAATAGCAAGACCTTTGCTCAAAAGCGGTTATGGCGATTATCTTATGAATCTGGTATAATTTGGGTTGTACTTCTATATTATACTGCAAACGGTTAAAAATTTACCTTTTATTGAAATAAATTGCTAAATTGCTAAATTGTTTAATTGTTAAATGGATAGATTATGGAAACCGAAAAGAAATATCTGAAATTAAATGATATTGAAGCTTATAGAATAGCTTTCCATTTAAGCAATTATGTTTGGGATATTGTTATAAAATGGGATTACTTTGCTAAATCAACTTTAGGAAGCCAGTTTGTTGATTCTGTTGATTCCATTTCTGCAAACATTGCCGAAGGTTTTGGGAGATATAATAAAAAAGATAAAGTAAAATTCTATCGTTATTCTCAAGGTTCAATGTTGGAATCTTTAGACTGGAATGAAAAAGCGAAAGTCCGCAAATTAATAACACAAGATGAATACAATCATAATTTCGGAGAATTACAGAAGCTACCTAAATCAATCAATTCGCTGATAAAATTTACTAACAGCAATTTAACAATTTAACAATTAAGCCATTTAGAGTATAAAACGATAAACTTCTATTCTTTCAATGAAAACAATATTAATTACAGGAGGTGCCGGCTTTATTGGCAGTGCGCTGGCAGAAAAATTATTACAGAACACTGATAATTTTGTCGTCATCGTTGACAATCTTACCACAGGAGAAATCGGGAAATTACCTGACGCACCTAAGAAACGTATGCAGTTTGTTAATTGCGACGTGAATAATTACAAGAATATAGCCGGAGTAATGCTCTCGTATCATTTTGATTATGTTTTTCATTATGCCGCCCTTATGGGTGTTCGTCGCACACAACAGCATCCGGTTAAAGTGCTGAACGACCTGAAAGGAATTGAAAATATTCTTAATTTATCGAAAAATTCAGGGGTGAAAAGAATCTTCTTTTCATCTTCTTCCGAAGTGTATGGAGAGCCAACCGAACTGCCACAAAACGAACAAACAACTCCTCTCAATTCAAGAATACCTTATGCGATAGTTAAAAATGCAGGGGAAGCCTATTTGCGGTCATACAAAAAAGAATATAACCTTGATTTTACTATTTTCAGATTTTTCAATACATATGGACCCAAACAGAGTGTTGATTTTGTAATGTCGCGTTTTATTAGTCTTGCCCTAAGAAATCAGGACATCACTATATACGGCGATGGTATGCAGACACGTACATTCTGCTTTATTGATGATAATGTGGATGCTTGTGTGAATGTGTTTTATCAGGAACAGGTAATTAACGATGTGGTAAATATAGGCAGTGATAAGGAGATTACCATACTCGACCTCGCTAAAAAAATTATTGATATTACAAAATCAAAATCCCGAATTGTTTTTCTGCCCCCTCTGGAAGAAGGCGACATGCTTAGAAGATTACCGGATATTTCGAAAATGAAGGCACTTCTATGCAGGGAGCTTTTAGACATTGAAGAGGGTATAAAACGCATCCTTGCAAATCCACAATTTATAATCAGGTAAAACGGCTATGTTTACATCCGAACAACTGTTGGAAAAGATCAAAGCTGCTTTATTGGATGTAAAGATAGACGGCCAGCCGAAAGAACTTTACGAACCAATAGCATATACATTTGCACTTGGGGGAAAGCGAATACGGCCTATAATGGTGCTGTTGGCCTGTGATATGTTTGGAGGCGAAGTGGAAATGGCTGTTAATCCTGCAGTTGCTATCGAAATTTTTCACAACTTTACGTTGTTGCATGACGACATTATGGATCATGCACCTATTCGCAGAGGAAAAAAAACAGTATGCAAGAAGTGGAATGCAAACGTAGCTATACTTTCGGGCGATACCATGTTTGCTTTGGCTTATAAACATCTGATCCGAACCAATCCCAAAGCGCTTATAAATATATTAGAGATATTTACACAAGCGGCAATCGAAGTTTGTGAAGGTCAGCAGTATGACATGAATTACGAAACCGGCGAATCTATTACAATTCCAGCGTATATTGAAATGATTCGATTGAAAACCGCTGTGCTAATAGCTGCCAGCCTGAAAACCGGTGCTGTAATTGCCAGAGCAGAAAAAAAGGATGTACAAAACATTTATATGTTTGGCGAAAATGTTGGACTTGCATTTCAACTTCAGGATGATTTGCTCGATGTTTATGGAGATCAGAATATATTCGGGAAAAAGATTGGTGGCGATATCGTTACAAATAAGAAAACCTATTTATACATAAAAGCCTTGCAGGAAACCAAAGGCACAGACCTTTCGGAGCTCATTCATTATTTTTCTTCCACCCGTTTCGACCCTGATGAGAAAGTGAAAGCGGTTACCAAAATTTATGACCGGCTTGGAGTAAAAGAATCGACTGTTGCTTTTATCAACGAATATTATGATAAAGCGCTTACATATTTTTCCAAGCTTTCTGTAAGCGATGACAGGAAGTTCATTCTGAAAAAATATACCGATCAATTGATGAGTCGCAACTGTTAAGATTACAATATTCCTAATTCCAGTTTTGCAGCATTTGTCATCATTTCCGGATTCCATGGCGGATCGAATGTCAAAACCACATCAACTTCAAAGATTCCTTCAATCTCTTTTACTTTATTATGTACTTCAATTGGCAGCGTTTCAGCCACAGGGCAATTAGGTGAAGTAACCGTCATCTTTATATGTGCGACATATTTTTTATCAATAAAAACTTCATAAATAAGTCCCATTTCATAAATACTGACAGGGATTTCCGGATCGTAGACATTTTTCAAAACGTCAACAATTTTACTTTCCAGTTCAAGAAAATTACTCTTATCAGCCATAAAATATCAGGTGCTGGAAGGGTTCTGTACTAATTTTGTTTTAAAGGCAAGCGCATATAGTTTAATTTGCTTGATCATTGAAGTGAGTCCATTGGAACGCGTTGGAGAAAGATGTTCGCGAAGACCTATCTTATCAACAAATTCAAGCTTTGCGTTGATGATATCATCAAAAGGTTGGTTGGATAAAACTCTTACCAGTAACCCCACAATACCTTTTGTAATTATGGCGTCACTATCTGCTTCAAAAAATATTTTCTTATTTTCAAGAGAAGCATGCAGCCATACTTTCGACTGGCAACCCGTGATCGCATAATTGTCGGTTTTGTATTTGACATCAATCGGGGGGAGCGACTTTCCAAGATCAATGATGTAATTATATTTGTCCATCCAGTCATCGAAATTTTCAAATTCCGTAATGATTTCCTGTTCAATTTCTTCGATTTTCATATCTGAATTAAAATAAAATTGCCACAGATTCACAGATTGATTATAAAATTAATCTTTTTGAAATGCGGTGAACTTCCACACATATCCCAATAATTTGATAGCTTTCTTTTTGTCCTGCATATGCGAGATTTATCTTCAGAAAATTTCATCCTGCACATGCAGGATTAATCTGTGAATCTGTGGCAAACATTTTTTTCTGCTGAGTAGTTACAACTTTTTTATTCCAACATTTTTTTTGCTTTTTTTATTCCTTCAACTAAAATATCCATTTCTTCAAATGTGTTGTATAACGCAACCGAAGCCCTCACTGTTCCGGGTATTCCATAGTGATCCATTATTGGTTGTGCGCAGTGATGCCCGTTTCTTACAGCTATTCCAAGCTTATCTAATATTGTCCCCATATCGTAAGGATGAATATTTCCGACAAGGAAGGAAATGACTCCTGCTTTTTCGTTAGCAGTGCCAAAAATGCGCAATCTTTCAATTTCTAATAATTTTTTTGTCACAGATTCGAGCAAAGAGGTTTCGTGTGTACGGATATTTTCAATACCTAAATTATCTAAATATTTTATAGCTGCTGCCAATCCCAGTCCATCGCCTACGTTGGGTGTTCCTGCTTCAAATTTAAAAGGCAGTTCATTATAGGTTGTCTTTTCAAAAGTTACATTTTTTATCATTTCGCCACCACCCTGGTAAGGAGGAAGTTCTTCCATTATCTTCTCTTTTCCATAAAGGACGCCGACACCCATGGGTGCATACATTTTATGTCCGGAGAAACAATAAAAATCGCAATCCAATTCCTGCACGTCAACCTTAATGTGTGGCAATGCCTGCGCACCGTCTATTAGCACCGGAATATTATGTTTATGCGCTTCTTCGATGATCTTTTTTACAGGATTTATTGTTCCCAGAGCATTCGAAACATGTGTTATTGCAACAAGTTTTGTTTTTTCGTTCAGAAGTTTTTTATATTCTTCAAATATAAGTTCTCCCTTTTCCGAAAAAGGAATAACTTTTAGAAGAGCCTGTTTTTCTTCGCATACAAGCTGCCAGGGAACAATATTAGAGTGATGTTCCATTTCTGAAATAATAATTTCATTGCCTTTGTTCAGGAATTTTTTCGCAAATGATGACGCTACCAGATTGATTGATTCTGTAGTACCACGTGTAAATATTATTTCGTGCGAATGTTCAGCATTTATGAATTTCTGAACAGTTATACGGGCATTTTCATAAGCCACAGTGGCCTGCTGGCTAAGATAGTGAACTCCGCGGTGAATATTGCTGTTTTGTTTATTATAGTATTCCAACAATGTATCAATTACCACTTTTGGTTTTTGTGTAGTGGCGGCATTATCAAGGTATACCAATGGTTTTTTGTAAACTAATTGGTGAAGTGCGTGGAAATCTTCGCGGATTTTTGCAATGTCAAACATTTTATACTTTAAATGGAATAAATTATGTTACTATTTAGGTATACAGGTATAGGTTATAAAGGTATAGGGTTGGTGAACCTTGCCTACCGGCAGGCAGGAGTTATAGGTCTTTTCCCTTATCCCTTTATACTTTATACCTTATACCTCTTTTTCCCTTTATAAAACAAATGTACATTTTTATCTCAGAAGCGTTACCGTTCCTCTCTTTTCAATATATTTGTTTTGAGAGTTTTTGTATTTAATGATGTACACATAAACACCTTGAGGCGATAAGTAACCGTTTGCGGTACCATCCCATCCTGCTTTTGGGTCGCTTGTTTGGAAAACCACCTGTCCCCAACGATTGAAAATCGAGAATTGGTAATCTTCAGGATCAACGAACACATTGAGTGGAATAAAGATATTGTTTATACTTTCAGGCACAAAGGCATTCGGCACATAAAAACGCGGCGGCTGTAAGGCAACTGCTTCGTTCGACAAGCTCGTATCAGAAAATAAATAAGGATTTCCAACACCTTCAATCGCTTCGATCATATAACCAAATTTACCATTTGTACTTGTAAAATCCGAAACATCATCGATATATGTAATACTTGTGGAAGATAAAGTAACCAGCGTGGTTGGATCCCACACCTCATCAACTTTCCTGTAAAGGTTATACGTGCTCACTCCACCCAACCAGTCTTCATATTCATTCCAGGTAAGGGTGTTCGTCATATCGTTTAAAGGCTCTGCCCGCAAATAAATTGATCTTCCAATATTGCTTGTTAGCACGTCATTTCCGCAACTATCAACTACAATCACTTTGTAATAATAACTCTTCTTGTTAACATAAACAGAATAATCATCGTAGGTAATAAATGGCGTAAGATTAGGGCTGACCATACTGATTTGGGTGAACGGACCAATGGCATCATCTGATCGCATGATTTTGCATTTCGAAATATAAGCAGCGATATCAATAAAGCAGTTAATCTTTACGTGATCATTATTGGCTACTGTTGCATAGCGCAAATAAGCATACTGCGGCTGTACAGGCATGTGAACAACAATTGTGTCAGTATTCGATGTGGAGGTTACCACACCTGAACTGTCGAAAGCCTGAATACAATATATGTATTCGGATGACTGAGTTAATGATGAATGGATAAACGACAGGTTGGTGGCTGTATTGGTGCCTAAAAGTGTAACAGGACCATTGTTTTCTTTCACATAAATACGGTATCCCATTAGTCCGGGATGCATATTTACATAAGGAGTCCAGTTCAGTGTTACTTCGCCGTCGCATACATTCAGGTTAGAAGTAAGGTAAATGGTGTTATGGTTTGAACTTATCGGACTTGTATTCTGGCAACTATCGAAAGCAGCCACACAATATGAAAGCGAAGTTGAATCCGGATTAGCCCAAGTAGGATGGATGTTTGTGTAAGTAGTTATACCAAGGCCCCATATCGTGTCAATAGGAACCCAGATGCCGTTTATATTTTCATAAATAATATACCCTTGAGTATCGCTCGAAGAAGAAGAATGCCAGGTGATCACAGAACGACCTGATAATGAATCAACAGTTACGGAATCGATCACAGGAGTGGAAGGCGCAATAATATCCTGGAATAAATCACCATCAATAGAAGACCTTGAAGAACATCCAAGAGAATCGTCGATATCTACATAATAATTAATAAGTGCGTTGCAAAGCGTTATGCTATCTAAATATGAAAGCGATTGTGTGGAATCGATCAATGTCCAGATGCCCGGAGGATATTCCCTGTAAATATGATACCACCCTAAGGATGTAGGAAGATTTGGGTTGTGTAAGGGGTTCCATGTCAGTACAGCTGTTCCTATACCTGAATTTACTACATTTAAAAGAATAGTTTGCAGCGTATCCGACGGGGAAGAATAGTATGTTCCGGTACAGCCGGATCTTGTCTTTATGTAATAATACAGTGACTGTGTGTTTGCATTTGCCCCTATATGTGTATAAGAAGTCTGGTTGATGTTGAAAATACTATCTGCCACAATGAAAGGCCCGGAAGGGCTGGTAGATGAATATATGTGATAACTGTTAAAACTATTCATGGTATCAATCGGAGGTATCCAGGTAAGTGTAACATTACCGGTTGCATCAACCGATGCACATCTTAAATCGGGAGGCGGTAATACAGGTGTTGTAAGCACAACAATGGTGATGGTTTTTATACTAATTGCCGGCGCCGGGCAGAAATCGTCCTGCATTTTGATAAGAAAGTTATATATATTGGAAGTGGAACCACAACCAATGTTAGTAGCCAGATGGTCGCAATCGGTTTGCCAGCTGAAATTGGTAGAAACCCCGAATGGAGCTGAAATAGGTGGTGGTGGAGACAATGTGGCACATGGCGGATTAAGGCAGCCTGTGGTTGTACTTGTAAAATTGGCTCCAAACTGTGAACCCGATGCAAAAAGGTGCACGGTTTGTCCGTTTCCGTTAGGTAAATACTCATAATCTGCTCCCGACATATAGAATGTTACTAAGGCTCCGGCATAAACCGTATCACTATAGTAAATGTAATTCCCTAACAGGTCAGGAAAAGGGGCTGTAACAACAGGAGGAGAATTGCTTCCACATGGAAGCAAAACTATCTGCATTTCACGGAAGATCTCAGCAACTTTAATTCCGCACTTGTATGCAGTAACTTTTGTAACTGTAACAAAAGCTCCCTGGGTAAAGGATGTAAATGAAATTTCTCCGGTATATGAATTTACAGTGGCCTGAACATTGTTTGGGTTGAATGTAGGACCCGGTAAAGGATTGGTGAAGTTGTAACCGGGAGCATATGCGGTGATCGGTGTATTAGCAGCTTCAAGTGGTGGCGCCCATTCGAAAGCGAGAGAATCTAGTTCTGTATCCCATGCATTATGATTGTATGTAAAGGGATATCCGGTACAAATAACCGTGGAAGGTTTTTCGGCAAATGTAGGAGAATTGTCAAAGCAAGGATTGGTATTCTGCCCGTTGTAAGGATACATCACCGCACGCAGGAACCAGTCGAGACCTGAAGAATTAAGAATGTTAGTACATGGATTCCGGCAGCAACCGGTATGCGAAAAAATCCATCCCTGAGGAGGAGGGACACCTGTAAGTGTAACTCCGTTTGGATATGAAGCATCTGAAGTATATAGCCATTCTTCAACGGCGCCTGTATTTGACGGGACAGGAGGAGGATTGCATTGAATATTAGGGTAAGCAGTATTGCAATCGGGAGAAATATCTGTTTGTGAAACCAGCGTCATGTTGATATTGGTAATAAAGGGATTATTGGTAACAACAAGCGATTCAGTAGGAGAATAATTAATCCCGGCGCATTCCCTGTAAAGCTTGAGTATGAATCTGTATTTTCCATTTGTTTTGCATTCCCATGTGATTTCCCCACCCATATAATGCGATGCATAGGCGCCGGAATTTGATGCAAATAAAATAATAATGAAAAATATAATATATATGACACGTTTTATCATAAACAATTTGTGTTGCCTCGATATTAATTCAATTATAACCACAAAGATACAAAATTTATTATTCTGGTTTTCTGCATTTTTACTCATCTTAATTTTACCAACACAAATTTAGGGCTGTCTGAAAATTACATGATCATGTCGTTTATTACAAACAGGAGGAGGGAAAAGGGACACTAGTAATTTCAGACAGCCCTGGTAATTTTGCGTCAATCAAAGAACGAAAAAAAATCCATCAAAGAAAAGTAAAAGATTAACCAAAATCTATATATTAGACGCAGGTAAACCTGTTTAGGTTGCCTGAAAGCGAAAAAAAGGTTACGGTTCACGGCATTTTTCAAACAGCAGTTTACAATATTTTGTTTTTATATGTAATCTCAAAGAATCGAATGGGTGAAGGGGCGAGCGAGTGAGTGGGCGATTTCTCCCGCTCTCCCGCTCACCGATTCCCCCGCTCTTAATGAGAACATTTTTGCAATTTAGTAATTTATCAGGAAAATTGTAAACTACTTTTTATGTATTCTGAAAAATGCCCGGTTCATTTAAAGTAGGCAGCAGCAGTAGGCAGTTATAATGCAATGTCAAGCCATATTTGGGTTTCGCTGCCTCCTGCCGCTGCTTCCTGCCGCTTTTCTCACACCCACATACCGGAACAGTAATTAAAAGGATTATTTTCCAACTACTGTTTCACAGAAAGAATCTTCGCAAAAATGTCTTCCAGTCAATTCGAGAAGTTGCTCAGAAGTGATTTTTTTTATAGTACGAATATAACGGTTGTAATATTCATTAAAATCAAACCCGTAATCAAGTATACCGAGAAATCTTTCAGCAAGAGCAAAAGGCCCGTCGATGCTACGAAGAAAAGAACCAATCATATAATTTTTGACGAGTTTTAGTTCTTTCTCAGGTATAGTTTCCTGCTGCATTTTTTTTATTTCTTTGTATATCTCAAGTACTGCCTGTTTCCTAACATCGGCGCCGACTTCGGAAGCTATATATAAATAACCGCTATTTTTCAAGGATACTAAACCCGATCCTATACCATAAGTATAGCCCTTGTCCTCCCTAATATTTGACATCAGCCTTGAGCCAAAAAATCCACCTAAAACAGTGTTAAGAACAGTCATGCCCATATAATCAGGATGTTCTTTTGTAAACAGCACCTTCCCTATCCGAATACCCGATTGTATGACGTTTTCTTTCGGGATAAAAATCTTCTTTTCCGGGCAGGTTTGTATTTTGTATGGTTTTATAATTGCGGCTTTTAAGGATGCCCACGATTTATCACCAAAATATTTATTGATAAGATGAAGGGTGTTTTTTTTCATCCTGCCTGATGCAATTATTCTGAGGTTTCCGGGATGATAATAATTTTTATGAAAATTGATAAGATCAGAAGGCGCCACCTGATCATAATCCTCCGGTAAAGCTGTTTGTCCATAAGGATGCTCTTTTCCAAATATCTGCTCCGCAAATTTCACCCTTGCCAGAAAATTCACACGCTGCATGGAAACAAGCTGATCCTGCTTTGCGTTACTCATCAATACTGACAATTCCTGTTGAGGGAATATAGATTCCCTGATCATCTCAGCAAAAACAGGCAATAGTTTTTCAAGATGCCTGTTGAGGGAATATAAAGAAACAAACGTATAATCTTTTTCTGTTTCGGTTTCAAAATAAGCCCCGTAAGAATCGAAAAAATCGGCTAATTCAGCAGCGGAGTAATTTTTTGTTCCTTCGGTAAGCATTTTGACTGTTGAGAATGCAACTAACTTTTTTCTCTGAAACCAGGTTCCCGCGTTAAACACACATTCAATTTTGATCACATCCTGTGTGCCTGCATGAAAGGAGTAAAAAGGGATTCCATTATCAAGCTTATTTTCATCGGGTTTTAACAGGTTTATTTTGCCTATCGTTTTTATATCAGGCTGTTTTGTTCTATCGAGGGGTTTCATTAGGTGAATTTAATACTGTTTTTCATCTGAAAATATTTAGTTAAGTTATTGTTTTACAAGCGTATAAATAAACGGCTAAGGTTATAAAAATTTCATCTGCGTGCTCAAGGCAACATCCTTTTGTTCTTAGCGTTTGTTGTCAGTTTCATAGTCGGGGTATATTAAAACCCTCCAGTAAAAATCGACCTTTTAATTTTTATGCTACTTGTTTTATTTTTATTTCTACTTCTACTCCTAAGTTTTTTAATTTGTCTAGGTAACTTTGTACTTGATTTTTCTTTCTTTTTGATTCCAAATAATCTGCTCCTAATTCTTTATAACATTCCTTGTTTTTGATGATAAAATACGAGGCACAAAGGATCTTATGTCCTAATGCAATGAGTGCGCGTTTTTTACCTCTTCGTCCAACAAGGCTGTCATATTTACTTCGCAGATAGGTGTTTTTTGTGCGTGATGCTGCCCATCCTGCTTCCACTAATATTGCTTTTAAGTATTTATCTCCATGCGTTATTCTTGAACTTTTTTTTTACCTGCACTCTCATTATTGCCCGGGCTCATTCCCGCCCAAGAGGCTAAATGTTGTTCGTTTGGAAAAACATTCATATCAACTCCCATTTCTGCTACGATACCTATTGCGGTATCTTTGCCTACACCCGGAATTGTCTGCAATAACTCCATCTCTATTTGATAGGACTTTGTCTGCTCGTCTATTTGTTTCTCAACCTCTGAAACAATATCTTCTATATTGGCAATGGATTTTTTGATGGTACGCAGCATAAATTTATGATGCTCTGTTAGTTTTCCAACAAGCGCTTCTTTCAGTTCCGCTTTTTTGCTGTTTAATCTGCCATGACAAAGTTTTACCAATTCTTCTATATCGTTTTGTCCATTTAACAACGCTTCTATTATCCTTGTTGAACTAACTCCGAAAGTGTCTGATACAACAGATGACAATTTAATATTCGCATCTTCCAGTATCTTTTGCAAGCGGTTTTTTTCTGAACTTATTTGTCCAACAAGTTTTCGTTTATAGCGAAACAAATCACGAAGTTCTCTTATCTCCTTTGGCGGAATAAAACTGCCTTTCAACAATCCGCTTAATAATAACTTAGCAATCCACTTGCTGTCTTTCTTGTCGGTCTTATGACCTGGTACATTTTTGATGTGTCGTGCATTGACCAACAAAATTTCAAAGTCCTCTTCCAATACATTGAATACCGGCTTCCAGTAAACTCCGGTGCTTTCCATGGCTGCGTGTGTTATTTCCAAACTTTTTAGCCACTCCTTTAATTCTATCAAAGAACTAGTAAAGGTACTGAATGTACGGGTGGTTGGTTTTATGCCTATGCCTGAAACTGTTGCTACTACTGTTTCTTTGTGCACATCCATCCCGCAACCTCTTTTTACGATTTGTTCAAATTCTACTACGTTTTTTTGTGTTTCCATGATTTTTTTTTAGCACAAAGATAAATCATAGCACCCAATTTTCATCCCCCTTTGTGTTTGCTAAATCATGACTGTTTCATAGTAGCTAAATTTATACAGTGGGCGTAAGCTTGCTAAGTATTAACATTCTGCAAATTTACGTGAATTTTCGAACACACACAAATACTATATGAAAATATAATAGCCTT
>JBBAAT010000022.1:0-16540 GCA_041658145.1 Bacteroidales bacterium
TTAGTTATTAATTTTTTGGTTTGGGTAATTATTTATAAATATGCTGCAAAGTTAATTTTTTTTTTATTAAAACAAATTAATAATTTCTTTATTATGATTAGTTTTAGTTATCCCGACAGCTACCGGGAGTATTGAATGAATCCCGAAGTTTCGGGATCAATATTAATTAAAAAACCTCGGAGTTTTTGTTGTAATCGATTTTCCTGTAAAAGGATTAGGATTAAGATATCGTAAGGAAATTTCAAATCCTCCTTTACCCGAAGTGACACTTGTTAATCCCGAAGTATTAACATCGTAACTGAGCCCTATTGCATAACTTGCAAATTCCATCATAATTTGTGGAATCACTGCATCGCCTATCCGGCAATGCCCCCCCAACGATATTGCAGCGCCTTTGATAAAACCGGTATATTTTGATTCGTCAATCAATTTTAAACGCAATAAAACGCCGGCAACAATATTTTTTAAAGGACCCTGCTGTACGTATTCAAACGACGGGATTAATGACCTCTTTGAATTTTTAAAACCTATCAGTATATTAGTATGAATTGCCATTTTGATGGGTAAATTATCTTTTGAGGCAGAATAAAATGATACATTCGGTTGGCTAACATGAAAAAAGGCAATCCCTGCATTCATATTAAATTGATTGTTTGCAGTTGTATACATCTCACCTTTTGAGTAAGTCCATTGTAAGCCTGCACCGAAATCTGAATATGATTTGTTATTTGAATACCCGGTTTCATAAGACGGCAGGTTCGGATCGTATTTACCATCAATATATTGACTACTCCATTGCAGATTATTAAAATTTATACTGCGCTGGGCAAAGCCTCCCATGATACCTCCTGAAAGAGTATGGTATCCTGATATTTGCACATGATAAGCTAATGATAAATTAACCTGGTTTATGCCTAACTGAGAATCTCCTGCTTTATCACTGAGAAATGAAATTCCTGCACCCAGGAAGCCTGTCTTTTGTGTTTTTTTCCCTAATCCCATATCACAAGAAAAGGCAAATGTTTTATAGGGCGCAGATACGCTACGCCATTGGTCCTTGTAATTTGCCAGCAAGCGGATACCGCCGTTAAAAGCGCCTGTCAGCGATGGATTCAACGTTAGCGGTGAATTATAAAACTGCGAAAATTGAGCATCCTGAGCTTTTAACCGGGTTGAATGCAGGAAGCATCCCATTAGTATAATTACAAAGATGACAAAAAGTTGTTTATTTATAATTGTTTTCATAATTAATTGTTTAAGTTTGTTTTACCTGATCAAAGTAACATTACCTGTTTTGTCAATTATTCCCCCGCCGTAAAATGTACCTTTTACATAATATACAAAAACAGCAGTAGATAGTTTGGTACCGTTGTATATGCCGTTCCAACCATCTTCAGGATGATTCCATTTGTTGCTTTCCCATACTTTTTCGCCCCAACGGTCATAAACTATAAAATCAAGATCTTTAATTCCTTTTCCACTAACGTACAATGTAGCATTCGGCACCCAGGAGCCATCGGGAGCAAAAGCGTTCGGTACAAAAATATCCTCCACATCATCAACATCAATATTAATTGTATCCGTATCAGGACAGCCGTTTGCATCGGTTACAATAACGATATAGGAAATATCGGTTTCGGGTGTGGATATAGGATTTGAAACATTCGGGTCATCAAGATACGTTGAAGGCGTCCACACGTATGAAGTTCCGCCTGTTGCCTCTAACTGCACTGAATTACCAACAAGAACCGTTGTATCATTACCTGCAAATGCATCAGGCAGGGAATGTACTGTTAACATTGCCGGATCAGATATAATGGTATCAAATAGGTTGGATACTGAACATTGATACCAGCATCCGTTCATTGTCGTATCCGGATTATTAATGGTAAGTGTATTTCCATCCGTTCCCGAATAAGGTGGAGTATTCGTAAGGTCTGACCAACCGCTTCCGCAGTTTTCCTGCCATTGGTATTGAATGCCTGTGCCTTGGGCTGTAACACTAAATGAAGCAGTATAATTTTCACAAGTTGATGTGTCGCCGGGTGGAACAAGTATTGCCAGTGCTTGATAACTTCTTAAAATGAATCTGTTTGCATTGGATGAAAAATCAGTAATTGCTCCTACTGGGGTTGTGTACTCCCAGTCGGTCTGCACACTCCCTGTGGCACCGGGAATTCCGAGTAAGTTAATCCATGTACCATTATGTTGCCAAATATTCGCTTGCGATGGATCAAAGGTGCTTCCATGATCAATAGTGTTCCAGCCAAGCTTAAGCGATGCGGTGCTTCCCAAATTGTTACTTTCTTCCACAAGCCATGTATATTGCACACAGTAGTCGTCGTTTGTCGCCGGTGGTCCTGTTGTTGGCACAACACCTGGCATTACCCTGACAGCAAATGTGTCAATTGCTCCCGAATAGTTAAGGGTAACCGGTTTATAGCCCACGATATCAGCACCAACCGGAAATAGAAAAGGAGAAGATAGCGGGACGCTATTTTTAACCAGCGAGCCGGTTGAATTTGTAACAACATATTTAGCATTAGAAGGAGTAGTAATCACTGCAGAAGGGAATAATGTAAGGTCGCTAGTCCCGATAATTATTTTATTGTTAGTGAATCTAAGCTCTTGGTCAATATATTCGTTTAGACTACACTGCTTATCACCTGCAATTGTTCCCGCAATTTCAAGAATGCTGAATGTTGTCGGGTTAGTTCCGTCAAGTAGTTGAGTCGCTCCGTCAAGCTTTACAAGGCTACCAGAACCCGAATTAAAAGTCCCATTATTAGTATACTCTTCTGTAATTATTATCGTCCCCGCGTTATTGACAGTACCAAGTATATCGTTGTGCAGGAAGCCCTGAATGTTCATATAAGTTCCCGCTGGAACAGTAACAAATGCACCATTATTAACCTGCGCATTTGCAGGACGGCCTGCCAATAACGAAGAAACTATTATGATTGAAAAAAGAAAATAGCGTTTCATATTTTTTTTATTTTTATAATTAATACTATCTGAGTTGTGGCGTTACTTTTTTTTACAGGCAGAATTCACTATTTTGCAATATTAATGAATTTTTTAATATCAAAAAAAATATTTTTCTCTTTACGCTTTCTTACTCATTTTTATTTCCCAAATCTTTTATCAGTTTATCAAGATTATCGGGAATAGCCTTAATGATATTGCTTTCGCTTCCTACCGGGAACATAACCGGTGTGCTAAGTCAATCTTTTTATTGTTTTCCGGTTCATTGTACCATTGTATAAGCCTTTTACCAAAGCCTGACAATGTTCGCATCCGGCTTTGACCAAAATAGCAATAATTTGTACCTGCCTGCCGGACAGGCAAGCTCCGCTGTTACTTTATACGCATGAAAATCAAATTTGTTGCTGTTATTAGTCATTGGCCGTAAGCTGTTTAGTTTCAATGAATTTCTTAATCCCGCACCCCGAGTGCTCGGGGGGATAAATATCATTTTTCTAATGATACAAATTTACAACATTGTTTTCAAAAAAACTAATTTTATCTCATTTTTTTATGTTTTTTAACTCCTAATGAAATTTTTTCTAAATTTGTTGCACTTCGAACTTGAATTCAGATTTTCAAAACAATAACCAAAATATGACAAAACGAATACTTGCTTTTTTGCTGCCGGCTTTCCTGCTTTTTTCTGCAGGTTTTCAATGCAAAAAAGACCAGTTAATATCTCCGCCACAGTCACCCGATACGCTTTCACTCACCCAGTTTGAAAAGGACAGTATATTGAAAGGCGACACCAATGATGTGATGCGTATCCTTACCATTTTCAACTATAATGATTCAATAAAACTTCGGGCGTCCAGCCACGAAGTTCGCCCCGATCCGAATGATACTGTTTTATACAGGCTTGCAAGAAGAATGTACTATACTTTAAAAGCTGCCAATGGTGTGGGCATAGCCGGCCCTCAGGTTGGAATTAACAGGGATATAATCTGGGTAGAAAGACTTGACAAAACCGGCAAACCCTTTGAATGTTATCTGAACCCTAAGATAACCCTTTACTCAAATAAGCCAATTATCTTTATTGGAGATGGCTGTCTTTCAATTCCCGGGCAATACGGTAATAGCCATCGTTTTTCGGCAGTAGTAATTAATTACGATAAGTTAGATGGGACGCATCACAGTGAGCTGGTTGAAGGTTATAGCGGCAGCAATTTCACCGCTGTTATTTTCCAGCATGAGATTGACCATCTGTTTGGCATTCTTTTTATTGACAGGCTTAACGGGAAGGCAACTCCAGTTGAAAATTAATTTTAGGGAACCTCTAAAAACTAATTTTCAGATGTTTTTTTACCCCACCCCTAAAGCTTGCCTGTCCGGTAGGCAGGGGTGAAACATCTGAAAATCAGCCTCCCCTGCCTTGCCGGTAGGCAGGCTTTAGGGTTAGGGGTAAAGCTGATTTTCAGTTTTCAGAGATGCCTTTTTCATTAAATTGTTTTAAGGGCAAGTACAGGAAATCTTCTTTGTGCAAATTCAAATACACCAAATAATAATGCTGAATAGAACAGGTCGCCGGCCAGCGTTCTCCAGAAATAAGGAAGTCCGGCAAGATAGCAGACGCCAAGCCCTGCAGCATTATGTGGATATATATTTACAATACCGGAAGCCGCCCATACACCAAAGTTGGTTATCACAAAAAATAAAACAGAAGCTGAAACGCTCGCAGCAGCCACAGAAGATACTTTTACTTTTTTGATCAGAAGGCTACCGATAATTACATTCAATGCAAATGCTCCATATACCCATATTACCATTTCATGGAATAAAACGAACTTCTGGTAAAAAACAAAATTTACGGCCAGATCGCTGATAAATAAAGCTGCTAAAGGAACCAGAAATGATTGCCACCTTTTACCAAAATATGCACCGCCGAATAATGCCATTGCACCTATAGGTGCAAAATTGTATGGATGAGGTATCAGCCTTAAAATTCCGGCTGACAGAACAATTAAACACAATGTTCCAAAACGTGCATTTAAGATACTTTTTTTCATACGGTTTAGTTTTTTTGATAATTATTATGAATGATTTTTGGGCATAAATTAAACTTATCTACTCCCAGTACTCCCAGCATAAAATTTTTCAAATATACGGAAAGTCCAATGAAATTTTGAAATCTGATGCAAATTTATTTATTTAAAATCAAAATTTCCGGGAATTACTCCCACTTTGAACGAATCAATTTTAGTTCCGTTATCAGCATTATAGCGAAATACCCATCCTGACTGTGAATAATCGACAGGATCCGCTGCATATAAATTGCCTGAAACAGGATCAAAGCCAAGAGAGTAAAAGGATTTGCTGACAAATGATGTTGTATTCAGGCTTGCAGAACCAAGGTCAAATTGATAAACCATATTATTATTTATATAAAATGCTTTTGTTTTATTGCTGTTAAATACCATATGTTCAGGGTGATCGCCGGTTGTCGGGAAAGGAATATCTTTTTCAACAGTATAAGTTGTTGCATTTAAACAAAGCAGATGCCCTTCAGTATCATCTGACTGCGGATAACCGGTAAATCCTTTGCCTCCGCACATTATCCATAATTTGCCATTTGCATCTGTCCTGATACTATTTGGTTTATACGTTACAAATATCGTTTTTTCAATAGTATCGGCATTAGTATTAATTACTGTAATTGTGCTGTCGGTGCCCCAACCGCCAAAATTTAATACAAACAATTTATTATTTGCAATTACCATGTTCTCGGGAGAACGTCCGTTCATAATTTTTTTGGTTATTGTATTTGAACCTAAATCCACCACAGCAACAAAGCCCGACATATCGGAAACATATCCTTTTGATGAATTAAAACCAACGAAATACCTCGGTGAAGTAAAACCGTTTATAGTACCCGTAGATATGAAATCAGCCATACTGACTACTTCAACTTTTCCGGCATTGTTAACAGGAATGTACCCTTTGTCGTTATATATTGCAATAGATTGCACAATATTTCCAAGAGGCCGATCATTCACCTTTTCAAAAATATCATTATCCACAGCACTGGTAGAACGATTGAAAAAACTGATTGTTCCCGTCCCACTCTGGAAAGGGCCTTCGCATGAAATAAATACTCCGGTTTCATAAGGTAAAACCTGCTGATCAGAATTATTATTTTTATCTTTTCTGCAAGCGGCAAATGATAATACTATCATTGCAATCAGTAAATACTTTCGAATTTTCATACGATTAGTTTTTAGAGTTTATAAAAGGTTCATTAAAATTCAAGGTAAAAGTTATCAAATAATATCTTCCCGGCATAGGCCTGTACTCGATTGCCTGGTAAGAAATATCCCATATATTATTTACAGAAAATTGAAGGTTGATCATGCATTGAGAAATTCCATACTTAAATCCCGCTTTGGCATTTCCCAGCGTGTATTCAGGCAACTCTTTCGAATTGTCGCTATTTGTAAAGCGATATCCGGTGTATGATTGATTATATGAAATAAAGAATGTTTTTCTGTCAATTTTTATCTGAGCGAAACCATTATGAACAGGAACATAAATAAGTTGCTTACCTATGGTTTCATCAGAAGATGCATAGGTTTTCTCATTTGTCGATAGCGTATAGCTGTAATTTCCGTTAAACGAAAAAGTCCATTTTTTTAAGGATAATTTAAATGACGCGTTCGATTCAAAACCACGCGACAAGACCTGGTAAAGATTGCGGGGAGTCCAGTATGACGGAGATTCGGGATACCAGACAATCCGGTTGTTCATACGTGAATTAAAATATGTAAAAGAAATTTCACTTTTATTAATAATTCCTTTTTTGTCAGTATTAAATATTAATCCGAAATCTTCACTGACGCCGGTTTCAGGTTTCAGATTTTCATTGCCTCCGGGCCGCCAATATCTATCGTTCATAGATGGCGCTCTGAAATTACCGGAAATATTAGATTTCAGTTGCAGGAATTTTAATATTCTATACTCAACGCCAAGCATAGGGGCAAAAGGCACTTTATATCCTTCAATAAATTCCTGACGCACACCGCCATTTATTGATAATCTGTTTTTAAATAAATCTTTGACAACACTTAAAAAAACTCTTATTTCTTTTTGTGTTTTCACGCCTTGATAAGCCTGTATATCGGCAATATTCAAAGTGGTATTAATTCCTGCATTCATGCGCAATGACCGGTTTATAAATTTCTTCCATTCAGCTTCACCCATAATAACCTGTGTAGTCAGTTTGGAATTTACGCTGTAAGCAGTATCCACAAAATGAAGATGATCTTTGAAATAAGCCGATTTTATCTGTAACAAATTTTTAGGATCACTGATCTGCCAGCTCAAAGTATTGCGCGAAGACTCATCTTCCTGATAAGCTCTGCCTTTACCTGTTGTCATTGTACCGGGGATTTCCCTATAGCTGTTATTGTACCAAAAATTGGCATTTAGTACCTGGTTTTTTTTTATCTTCAGAAAAATTTCCTGCATAAATCCATGTTGATCCAAAGCTGCATTTATCTGAGTCAATTTTGGTTTATTAAAATCGGAAATATCAATATAGGAAAAATCATTTTGTGCCTGATGGCACAAAATAGCCGTTGAAGAATATATCTTTTCACTGCCTGTTGTTACTTTTGCATGATAATCCTGCTGTCTAAAACTACCAATGCCATAATTAATCCCAACATTAAAACTCTTTTCAAAGTGAGGATTGTTCACCAGGTGAAGGCTCCCGCCAATAATTCCGTTTCCGAACAATGAACTTGCGCCACCATATTGCAACTCCACATCATCGAAAAAAAATACCGGCAATAATGAAGCATCTGTAATGCTGATATTAGGAGGACTTATTAAGAAACCATTCCAGAACACACCAACCTGGTTGGAACCGGAACCGCGAACAGAAATGTTTGCAAGGCTGCCGTTTCCATACGATTTTACATAAGCATAAGATTGTTCGGTAAGGAAACCGGCCACTGTTTCACTTTTACTATCAGAAAGGCAGGCGGAATCAAATTTTGTCACTTTAATGCCGATTGCAAAATTATCAATGCGGTTCCCGCTAATATTAACAGTATTTAATGTATGGACACTGTCTTTCGATTGTGCATAAATAAATACCGGAAGTACTGTAAATACCAAAGCTGAAATGCAAACTGAATAATATTTCTTCATCTTTTATCGCTACATTCTCAGCAAAATCAGATAAAAGGGAAAAGATGATTATTACAAAAACGGAAACGATTATACGCTGATGTTATAACCAAGCCTTTTACCCGAAAGCTGTTAATTTTATGTATTGCGAATGGCAGGTCTTCTGACTTGTTCGTTTTCAGGATGCCTTCCCACCCCGCAGATGCGGGACAGTGACAAAAGAATTCCGGAAAAATTAAGAACTTACAGCAGCGGGTACTGTTCAGGATTTATACTGAGCGAATGAATCCGTCGGCTGACGGATTCATTCAGCCGAAGTATACACCTGATTCCCTATTAGGGCTTGTTTCTGGATGAATCAAGCCCACCATTACACCGCAAAAATAAAGATTTATAAATATGAAACCTGATAAAAAGGAAAAAATTTATTAACAAAGTCAGTTAATATATTTACTAGTGTAATGTTAAACCTAATGTGTTAAATAAGATTGCTTCATCCCGCACATGCGGGATTCGCAATGACGTCATTGCGAGGAGTTCCGATAGCTATCGGAACGACGAAGCAATCTATACGCCACATAACAATTACACTAGTGGCAAAATCTTTTTTTGAGGTGCCGGGAAAAAATTACTTTTGAAGAATCAAAGTACTTTTTATGTTCAAAAATTTCAAACCCTGCATATACAGTATTCTGCTGATAATTTTGGTAATTGCATTCATCATTATCAAGATACCTTACCTCTCTTTACCCTATTACT
Organism: Bacteroidales bacterium; assembly: GCA_041658145.1. Lineage (GTDB taxonomy): Bacteria > Bacteroidota > Bacteroidia > Bacteroidales > CG2-30-32-10 > JBBAAT01. Next base: position 8,914 of record JBBAAT010000022.1, read on the forward strand.
GGGACGAGGCATGGGTTTATGGTCCTGCCCTTCGGATCATGGAATCTCATAAGCTGAGCCTTTTGCCAGATGCACTTCCGGTTTATTATTCGCGCGGACATCCGTTATTTTTTCATTTCATGGGAGCCTTGTGGCTACGGATATTCGGGACATCGCTTGTGGCAAGCCATATATATGCATTATTTATTTCTATTGCATTGCTGATTTCCGTTTATATTTTTTGCAAACAGCTTTTTTCAAAAGAGGTTGGGATTATCGCTTGTTTGTTTCTTATGCTGCAACCTGTATTCCAGGCGCAATCAGTGCTGGTGCTGCCTGAAGTAATGCTCTCACTTTTTTCTCTTTTAACAATTTTCTTTTTTACCAGGGGAAATTGGCTTGGATATATTATTTCTGCGACACTGGCGCTTTACACAAAAGAGACCGGAATTGTTGTCATTGCTTCGGTTGGCCTGTGGTTCCTGATCGAAACATTAATGCTAAAAAGAAAAGAATTTCAATTCAAACAATTTCTCCTGCGTTCTGCGACACTTCTTACACCGCTGGTTTTGATTGCTATTTACTTTATCCTGCAAAAACAAACCAACGGCTGGTATTTCTTCCCTGAACATATAAATTACCTCACTCACGACAGCCGGACATTTTCCGATAAACTGAATGGATATGCCGCTTACCTCTTTATCTATTGGGGAAGGAATGTTTTATCTTCAGCAATTATTGTTTCGTTGTTTCTTTATTTTTATTTTAAAAAGCACCGGAATAATCCTGCCAACAAGCCTTTGCTGATACTTGCCATTTACAACCTGTTGTTTTTAATCGCAAGTTCATTTAATTTTTACAGCGATCGCTATTCCATGAGCATGATGGCTCCTTTTATGATCATTACTGCTTACCTTGTGTTTTCTACCTTTTCGAAAAAAATATTTCTTTTTGCTTTTATAGCCAGTGTTGTAATTGTTCAGATTTTTATCTTTCTTCCGAAAAAAACGAACAGCGATCATAACCTGGGTTATGTGGAACCAGTTAAAACACACCGGCAAATGGTAAATTATTGTATTGAAAATAACTTCCAAAAAAAGAAGATTTTTACGCATTTTCTTATGCTGGGTAACCTTAAAAATCCTTACTGCGGATACCTTTCGGAAGATCAAAAATTCACGAATGTGAGTTCAACATTTGATAAAACCACTGAATTATGTATTTTTTCCAATATGGAAGGCGCGGATGAATACAAGCAAATAAAAAAATCGGCAAATCTTAAATTGTTAAAGCGCTTTGAGTCTAAGCAGGCCTGGTCAGAAATTTATGAAGTAGTGAAAAAAGGTTACAGTTCGGGTTGTCTGAAAATTTCTGATATTCCATAGTTATACCAAACCAAATCAGGTTTTAGGTTGAAAGGTTGAGCGGCTCGTTTGGTTGATGGTCTTTGGTTATTGAGTTTTTCCCCATATACTTTTGACTTTTTACCAAACCAGTTGCCCAACCTATTAACTCAATACCCGAACAGTAATGAAAAAAGAATAGGAGTCAGCTTTTCATAAATCTAAGTAAAGCAACCTCTGTTATGAGAAATAGCAATGTCAGGATTATAAAGAGCTTCCAGAGGCGAATACCATGGTTCAGTTCTTCCAAAACTTGCGAAATGGGTCTGTTTTTCAGGTTCAGAACATTAAACTTTTTCAGGTCTTTTTCTTTAATCAGATTTTTTAGTTCATCAACAGTATAAAACTTCATATCTGATTCGCTCCTGTTGTAATTATATGAAATACCGGCGATGGTATCTTCTCCTCTCATCAGTGAATAATTACCTGCCTTTATAATCTGATCATGAGGATACACATAAGTTTGCAGATCGATGTTCCTGTGTTCCGGAATGATTTCAATGTTTTTCGATTTATCGGTAATCCTGAATGCCATGTCGCCACTCACATTAACCTTCATCACTTCAACAGCCTCATCCTTCCCTATTGTGTAATATAACCGGTTAAATGGTTCGCTGTATAATGCAATGTTATAAAGTGTAGGGACAAACATCGCATGCTTCGTAAAATTGCTGAACCCGGCATTTAATGGCACCGATGAAAGGTACACTTTACCTTTTCCTGATTTCTCCGATATCATAAACGACTCGCCATTCTGCATTTTCATAATGTACTCATCCGTGGAAAATGTTTTAGAGCTGAAATTAAAATGCGATTTTACAACAGGAAGGTCAATATTTTCGGGTATCTTATCAAATACGTCCCTGTATATTTCATGATCGGTGTTGATGCTGCTTACCCTGTTATCAGAAGTATCTTTGCCTGTGTAATAAACCGATCCTACCGTGCTGAGAAAAGATTTATACGTATCCAAATCCGCATCGCTACCGGGAAAAACCAGCAGGCTTCCCCCATTTTGCACATATTGCTCAAGTTCCTGCATCAACCCGCTCGACAGTGTTTTCAGTTCATTTAAGATGATCAGTTTATAATCAGAGAGCCCGGAATAGTCAAGTTTGTTCACATCCATATTAACAAGCGCAAAGGCAGAATCCTTCCCAAACAGAGAATTGATATATACGCTTTCTGTTTTATCACTGATGCAAACTATACGTTTGACTTCAGAAATATTGTAGCTGAAATAAAATTTATCATCAAAAATAACAGGATAATCCATAATTTCAACCACTCCTGACTGAATTCCTTTTGTGCCTATCGTATAAGGCAACTTCACCTCAGCCTCTGAACTCGCAGGGATATCAATGCTTGCCAATGCTTTTTGCTTACCGTTTATAGATAATTTTACGGGTATTTTTTCAGCATCGTTATCTGAAGCATTTTTCAAAAGCACATTAAGCTGAACATGCTGATTTACCTGCATCACAGGAGAAACAAACCAGCAACTGTCAATATAAATATTATTGGTTTCGTTGGAAATAAGTGGTATCAGGTTTACTTCAATGTTTGTATCAGCTTTGATTTGCATAATATCCGTTGTGATTTTTGGGAAATCGGAAATAATATATGCAACCTTGCCATGGCTGTTAACTGTAGAAAACAAGTCGTTCTGGCGTGTAATGACTTCCGAAAATTTTCTGACCGAAGGAGAAACATCCAGCTCCTGCAGCATCCGGATAAATTCTTCCTTTGTAACATAAGCCTGATGTTTTCCTTCAAAGTCGTTTGTTAATATCTGGAAAAGATCCGTAGGCTTATATGCATCAGCTATCTCAAGCGCCTTGCTTTTTGCCTCTTCAAACAGAGAGCCCTTACTGGAAAGCGCCTCCATACTGAACGAATTGTCAATATAAACGCTGACAACACTTCCCTTTGCATTAATTTTATTTTCAGTAACAGGAATAAACGGTTGAGCAAAGGCAAATACAAGGCAGGAAATTGCAAGGATACGGGAAAATAAAACTAATAGATGTTTTACTTTTGATTTCTTTTGAGTTTCCCGTTTCAGTTCTTTTAAAAACTCCACATTGCTGAAGTAAGCCCGCTTGAAACGCCTGAAATTAAACAAGTGAATGATAACAGGAATGGCAATGAAAAAAAGCGCAAATAAAAAATATGGATTGACAAATTTCATTTACCGGGAGTCTGATTAAGAACAATGGCAAATTTATTTATTTATACCGATACGGAACAGGCTTGCAAAAATAAAAATTTCAAACCTGTTGCTATCCATACCTGACGGCAAGGCAGGGGCATAACACATTCAAATTATTTTTTGTTTTTATGAACAGCCCCGTCAACAAATGAATTTTCATCAGGTATTTGTGTATTTTTGAAAATTCATGTAGGTTTGCCATTATTATCATAATATCGAAAATATGACAAAATGACTTAGTCCATGCTAATGGTAGGTGTTTTGCTATTGGGCGATGCGAGTATAAAAGGAAGCTTATGACTAATTTTAAAGAGATGTTGAAAATGAGCAAAAAGAAAAGTTCCAAAGAAATTATTAGTGAAAAAGAAGATCTTTTAAAAAAAGAAGAGACCACATTAACTGACAAACAGACACAAGAAGAACCAGAAGAAACGTCAGCGCCCGAAAACAATCCTGAAGAAAAGCATGAACCACAAAAAGAAAAAATCAAAGAACTTACTCTTGAGGAAAAGTATGAAGAACTGAATGACAAGTTTATCAGGCTGCATGCGGAGTTTGACAATTACAGGAAAAGAACTTTCAGAGAAAGGATCGAACTTTTCAAAACTGCTTCAGAAGATGTTATCAAATCATTGCTTCCTGTGATTGATGATCTTGAAAGAGGCATTAAATCTATGGAAAGCGCTGACGATATTAACACGATCAACGAAGGTGTGATGTTAATTTATAACAAATTTAAAAATATCCTGACACAGAAAGGTGTTGAAGAGATCAAAACCGCAGGAGAAATTTTTAATACTGATTTTCATGAAGCTGTAACTAATATCCCTACGGAAGACGAAGAAATGAAAGGTAAAGTAGTGGATGTTGTCGAAAAAGGATACATGCTGAATGGAAAGGTAATACGTTTTGCAAAAGTAGTAGTTGGAAACTAATATACTCTAAATGGCTTAATTGTTTAATTGTTTAATTGTTATTTTATTTATTGCCTGTGCTATTAATGATTTATTTACAACAATTTAGCAATATAACAATTTAACAATTTATTTCAATAAAAGGTAAATTTTTAACCGTTTGCAGTATAAGCATACAATAATATAAATGACGAAAAGAGATTATTACGAAGTATTAGGGGTATCGAAGAATGCCTCTGACGTTGAGCTAAAAAAAGCTTACCGCCAGATGGCATTGAAATATCATCCTGATAAAAACCCGGGCAATAAGGGAGCTGAAGATAAATTCAAGGAAGCAGCCGAGGCTTATGAAGTTTTAAGCAACCCTGAAAAGCATCAGAAATATGACCAGTTTGGACATGCCGGACTTGGCGGAGCTTCCGGTTTCGGTGGCGCAGGCATGAACATGGATGATATTTTCAGCCATTTCGGCGATATCTTCGGCGATATGTTTGGCGGTGGCGGTTATAGCAGCAGGGGTCAACGTTCCCGCCGCGTGAACAAAGGGTCAAACCTCAGGGTAAAAGTAAAACTCACATTAGAAGAGGTTTCAAAAGGAGTTGAAAAAAAGATCAAAGTCAACAAATATGTAAGCTGTTCCGTTTGCCATGGCACAGGAGCAAAAGGTGGTTCATCTTATAGCACATGTTCTACATGCCGCGGTTCGGGCCATGTAACAAAAGTTACAAGCACTTTTCTCGGGCAAATGCAAACCACTGCCACCTGCCCGCACTGCGGTGGAGAAGGTCAGATCATTACTGATAAATGTAATACCTGCTTTGGAAACGGAGTGGTGAAAGGCGAAGAGATCATTTCTCTTAACATTCCGGCAGGCGTGGCAGATGGCATGCAACTTTCGGTCAGCGGAAAAGGAAATGCAGCAGCGCGCAGTGGAATTCCAGGCGATCTTATCGTAGTTATCGAAGAACTTGAACACCCGCATTTAACAAGAGATGGTAATAACCTGATTTATGAGCATTTTATTACTTTTCCCGAGGCTGCCATGGGGACAACTATAGAAGTGCCTACCTTAGAAGGAAAAGCACGGGTAAAGATTGATGCCGGCACACAAGCCGGAAAAGTTCTGCGGCTTAAAAATAAAGGTTTGCACAGTCTTAACTCATATTCACCCGGAGACCTTTTGGTAAGTGTAAATGTATGGACGCCGCAAACCCTGAGTAAAGAAGAAAAAGCCATGCTCGAAAAACTTCAGAATTCAGCTAACTTTAAACCCAAACCCGGATACAGGGATAAAAACTTTTTTGAAAGAATGAGGGAAATGTTCAGGTAAATATGGTCATTCATGGTCATTGAAAAAAATGATATTAATAGAAATTAATAGATATTAGGAAATTCATTGATATATAAAGGAAGTAGGTTAGGGTAAAGAAGTTGGCTTTGGTGAAGGTTAAGAAATTGGTTTTGGTAAAGGCTTAGGCAGGTTTAATCTTTTTTACATGCGGAAGCTTTACCTTTTATTTAAAAACAAACCATTATGGTAAAATCTATTCAAATAACAGTACAAGGCACTCAAATTACAATCATTAGGGCTAATGAAACTGAATATATTTCAATAACGGATATGTTAAAAGCAAAAGATGGAGATTTTTTTATTTCAGATTGGCTCAGAAACAGAAATACGGTTGAGTTCTTAGGCATTTGGGAAAGCATTTACAACCCAAGTTTTAATTATGGCGAATTTGCCATAATTAAAAGTCAAGCCGGATTGAACAATTATAAGTTAAGTGTAAAAGAATGGGTAGAAAAAACCAATGCAATTGGCTTGAAAGCTACAACAGGAAGATATGGGGGAACTTTTGCACATAAGGACATAGCTTTTGAATTTGGAATGTGGATAAGCGCTGAATTTAAAATATACCTCATTAAAGAATTTCAACGCCTGAAAGAAGATGAAAACGACCGACTAAAATTAGAATGGAACATCCAGCGAACCTTGGCTAAAGTAAATTACCGCATACACACAGATGCAATAAGGGAAAAAATAATTCCACAGGAACTTACCAAACAACAAATCAATTTTGTATATGCCAACGAAGCCGATATACTTAATGTAGCTTTGTTTGGACATACAGCAAAACAATGGCGGGATGCAAACCCTAAACATGAAGGAAACATTCGTGATAATGCAACTATTGAGCAATTAGTGGTGCTGTCAAATTTAGAAAGCATCAATGCGGTTTTGATTCATCAAAGCTTACAGCAAAGCCAACGATTGCAGCAACTCAATCAAATTGCCATCACTCAAATGAAATCTTTATTGGGAAATAAAAATCTGAAGAAGCTGAAATAAATTTTGTAGGTTTTATAATGTGTTGATGAAAAACAATAAAATGGCAAAACCATATAAAGCCGAAAAGCCAGACGAGTAAGCAAATAATTAAAAACTATAATAAAATGAAAAAAACACTATTCTTTGCAATCCTTGCATTATCAATTAATGCTATTGCCCAAACCAACGTTCCCGGTGGCAATGTGAGCGGAACATGGACCATTGCCGGCTCGCCTTATTTAATACAAGGCAGCATACAAATACTCAACGACTCCACTCTTACCATAGAGCCGGGAGTTACGGTAAATTTTCAGGGAACATATAAGATGTATGTGCAAGGCAGAGTTATTGCCATTGGCACTGCAAAAGATACAATTATTTTTACCTCTGCTAACCCCACCAACGGCTGGCGCGGAATACGCTTTGATAATACACCAGCAACTAACGACACTTCTAAATTAATATACTGCAAAGTCCAGTATGGCAGAGCTACCGGTACTGGTAATGATGCTCGTGGCGGAGCACTCTACTTTGAAAACTTCTCCAAAGCAATTATTTCCAACTGTCTCATTACTAATAATAGTTCTAACGCTTTTGGTGGTGGAATTTGTTGCAGCGACTATAGTAGCCCAACTATTTCCAATAACATTATTTCAAATAATACAGCTTCTGACAATTCAATTTGGGGTAATGGTGGTGGAATTTGTTGTTACTTCAGCAGCCCAACTATTTCAAACAACAATATTTCAAACAATACAGCTTTTAGTGCTTTTAATGGTGGTGGTGGTGG